>CAZUFR010000001.1:0-40937 GCA_964619655.1 uncultured Syntrophomonas sp.
CTGATCCTGAGTACCTATTTAAGCTATATCTGGTTTTTAAGGATGCTGACGGTCTAGATCGCATCCGCATTAATGACCTGGATGTCAAGCAATTGCGTACCCTTTCCGCTCATAAACTCCTGCTGGTAGCTCGCGAATTGCTAGATGATACCCAGGGGATAGTGAGTGAGGCGTAAGGAGTGAGGGGGCGGCTCAAGGGATAATGCGCAAGGGTAACGAATTGTAGGGGCAGACCCGTGTGTCTGCCCGGCCGACCACTGAACCCGGGGAGTTTTAATATGGTCGCGTATCGTCATTAAGGGAGCAGATTCCCTAACTCCTAACTATTTACTGCTTCCAATAGGAGGGCACTAATAGAATCAGCATGGGGAAAATCTCCAGGCGTCCGATTAGCATGAGCACACTTAACAGGTACTTGCCCGTATCGGGAATAAAGGAATAGTTCTGGGTGGGTCCTACCGCGGCAAAACCAGGTCCGATGTTTCCCAGACAGGCAGCACTGGCGGTCAGGCTGCTGGTTACATCTAAACCGAGCATGGTTAATCCTACTACTCCTAGGGCTAGAAATATAAAATACAAAAAGAAAAACTGGGCTACATTGCTCACCAAATCTTCATTTATAATCCTGTCCCCAGAACGCATAGTTAAGACTGCTTTGGGATGTATCATTTTTTTTAACTCCATAAGCACCCGGCGTATTAAAATCAGGTAACGGCCCACTTTTATATTTCCGGTGGTAGAACCTATACACCCGCCTACAAACATCATCAGGAACAATATTCCGGTTGCCGTGGATGGCCACAGGTTATAGTCGGCCGTAGCATATCCGGTGCCGGTCATAATAGAAACTACCTGAAAACTGGCCAGCCTTATCTGTTCCCCCCATCTCCCTATGTCACCACCCCAATATAATCCCAGAGCTACCAGGAAACTTGCGGTCAGTGCTATTCCGGCATAAAGCCGAAATTCCGGACTTTTAATATAAACTGCGGGATTACGGTATTTGTAGGCCAGATAATGCAGAGAAAAATTAGTTCCCCCTATAAACATAAATATAATTATGGTCCATTGAATATAAGGACTGCTGTAAAATCCGATGCTGGCATTTTTAGTAGAAAACCCCCCGGTGGCCATGGTAGTGAAAGTATGGCAAAGGGCATCAAAAAGATTCATCCCAAAGATCAGCAGCATAAGACAACAGGCTATACTGATTATAATGTAGGTGAGCCATAGTTTCTGGGCGGTTTCACGGATGCGAGGACTAATTTTATTGATTATCGGGCCTCCCGGTGCTTCAGCCTTAAAAAGCTGGGTACCCCTGGCACCCATACCGGCTATAAGCGCAAGAAACAAAACTATTATCCCCATACCTCCCAGCCATTGAGTGAGACAGCGCCAGAACATTAGCCCCCGCGGCCAGGCTTCCACGTCTTTAACTATAGTAGCCCCAGTAGTAGTGAAACCAGATACGGTTTCAAAGAAAGCGTCGGCAAAGTTGGGCAGGTAACCGGAAAACAAAAAAGGCAGGCTACCAAAAACAGATGCTATTATCCATCCCAGACCTACCAGGGCAAAACCCTCTTTTACGTTAATGCTTTCACCGGTAGAAAAAAAGTATTTGAGCAAGAGGCCGCTAATAATGGTCACCGCTGCCGCCAAGCTTATGCTCACAATTACCTCTTCTTTATGAATAATAGACCAGGGCAAACAGGTAAGCATGGCCAGTCCAACTATCAGGATTAATAATCCCAGCTGGCTTATAATTACTGCCGGTCGAATCAATATACCCTTCCTCCGCACAAAAAACGTCCAACTTTACAAATACTCTTAAGCATAGAAAATAGCATTAACAATTTTAAGCCTTAATCGGAAATTTGCCGTCAGGTATGATAACCTCTTACTCCTAACTCCTTACCCCTTACTATATCACTGCTTCCAATAAGCAGGTAGTAATAACACCAGCATGGGGAAAATCTCCAGGCGTCCGATTAACATGAGCGCACTTAACAAGTACTTACCCACATCGGGAATAAAGGAATAGTTCTGGGTAGGACCTACCGCCGCAAAACCGGGCCCAATGTTTCCCAGGCAGGACGCAGTAGCAGTCAGACTGCTCATTATATCTATACCTAACATAGTTAAAGCAAGTACCCCCAGAGCCACCAGCATGATATAAAGACAGAAAAACTGTACCACATTACTTACCAGGTCCTCATTAAAAACCTTGCCCCCATAACGCATAGTTAAGACTGCTTTGGGGTGTACCATTTTTTTAAATTCCATAAGCGCCCGGCGTATTATAATCAGGTAACGGCCTGGTTTTATATTTCCTCCGGTAGAGCCTATACATCCTCCCACAAACATCATTAAGAACAATACCCCGGCTGACATAGCTGGCCACAGGTCATAGTCAGCCGTAGCATATCCGGTGGTAGACATGATAGAAACTACCTGAAAACTGGCCAACCTAATTTTTTCTTCCCATCCCCCCAGGCCTCCAGCTAAATATAAACCCAGGGCCACTATGGCCGAGGCAGTTAGTGCTATCCCAGCATAAAACTTGAATTCTGCATTCTTAAAGTAAACTGCCGGGCTACGGTCTTTGTAGGCCAGGTAATGCAGAGAAAAATTTGTAGCTGCTATAAACATAAATATAGTTATGGTCCATTGAATATAGGGACTGCTATAAAAGCCGATACTGGCATTTTTAGTAGAAAACCCCCCGGTAGCCATGGTAGCGAAAGTATGGCAGAGGGCATCAAAAAGATTCATGCCAAAAATCAATAACAGAAGCAGGCAGGCAATACTAAGTATTATATAGGTCAACCATAGTTTCCGGGCCGTCTCGCGGATGCGGGGGCTGATTTTATCGGTTATCGATCCGCCGGGTACTTCAGCCTTAAACAGCTGGTTACCCCTGGCACCCATACCGGCTATAATGGCAATAAACAGCGCTATAATCCCCATACCTCCTAACCACTGAGTAAGACAGCGCCAGAACATTAGCCCCCGCGGCCAGGCTTCCACGTCCTTAACTACACTGGCCCCGGTAGTAGTAAAACCCGAAACCGTTTCAAAAAAAGCATCAGCAAAATTGGGCAGGTAACCAGAAAATATAAAAGGCAGACTACCAAAAACTGATGCTAGTATCCATCCCAGACTTACCAGGGCAAAACTTTCTTTAAAGTTAATGCTCTCCCCAGTGGAAAAAAGTTGTTTAAGCAAGAGACCGCTAATAATGGTCACCGCCGCCGCCAAGCTTATACTTATAATCACGTCTTCTTTATAAATAATGGACCAGGGTAAGCAGCTGAGCATGGCAACACCGATTATTAGAATCAATAACCCCAGGTGGCTTATTATTACTGCTGGTCTAATCAATATAGTTTACCCCCGTGCGAAAAGACGTTCGATTTTATGAATACTCTTAAGCATGGAAAACACCATTAAGCGATCATGCGCCTTAATCTGGAATCTACCATCAGGTATAATAACCTTTTCATCCCGCATTATTGCACCAATTACAGAACCACTGGGGAACTTAATGTGACGCAGTTCTTTGTTAACTACAGAGGATCCCGGCTGCGCCAGCAATTCCAGCATTTCCGCCCGGTCATCATCAAAAACCGTAACCGAAATAATATCTCCCCGGCGTAAGTATTTCAATATAACTCCTGCGGTAAGCAAACGGGGACTTAAAATAGTATCAATACCAATCTGTTCCGCCAGGGGTACGATATCGGTGCGTTTAACCTGGCAGACGGCTTTTTTGACTCCCAGATTACCTGCTATCAGGGAGCAGAGTACATTGATCTTGTCATCATCAGTTACAGCTATGAACAAATCCGAGCTACCAATACTCTCTTCCTGAAGCAGCTGGTAATCGCTTCCGTCTCCCTGAATTACCAGGGTGTGTTTAAGCTTCGCTGATATCTGCCGGGCTCGCTGCAGGTCTTTCTCAATAATCTTTAATTGCAGTTCAGGTCGCTTATGTTCCAGAATCTGAGCCAGGTAATACCCGGTACGACCTCCCCCCAGTATGGTAATATGTTCCACCCGCGGGGTCTGAAAGCCCAGCATTTTTTCTACTTCTCTCATTTCGTTAGTCCGGGCCATCAGGTGTAAATGGTCACCTTCATGCAGGATATCTTCACCCCACGGAACCAAAATCTTCTGCTGGTGCTCAATACAAACAATATTGTAGGGAATTGCAGTGTCCAGTTCTTTAATTTTTTTCCCCACCAGGGGAGATTCTCTCTTAATCTCCAACTCCAACATTTGCACTTTGCCCATAGCATAATAATCCACGTTCATGGCCTCAGGGTGACCTACTATCTTGGCTATCTCCAGCGCGGTAACCCGTTCTGGATTTATAATCAAATCTATTCCTATGCTTTCCTTAAAATCAAAATCTTTGACTTCGAGGTATTCCGGGTTACGTACCCGAGCCACGGTAGTTTTGACTCCATATTTTTTACCCAGCAAACAGGCCACCATATTAAGTTCATCAAATTCAGTCACTGCCAACAGCATGTCTGCGCTACGAACACCCGCAGCCTCCAAAGCAGATGTGGAGGACCCACTGCCGCCAATCACCTGCACATCCAAAGTCTCCTCCAATATCTCCTGCCGCTCCGGGGATTGTTCAATTATAACTACGTCATGATCTTCTTTAGAAAGCAACTGGGCTATACTGAATCCTACTTTACCAGCACCAATTATTATAGCCTTCACCTTTTATCACCTGCATATAATAAAATTAATCCCAATAACCAGGGGGTAGACAATAGTGTAAGGGAACCCTGACTCCCTCACTCTAAATGGTGAATAAGAAATAAATTAAGCCTATTTACAAAACATTTTATCATCATTGTCTATTTCTAATTACCCCAACTTCCTATGATTATATTCATTCATAGCAAATAAGAAAATAGATTTCATGTGTATTGTATTCCAAGCGGCCAATAAAAAAAAGGGCCTGAGCCCTTTATTAGATTTTATTGGTGGAGGCGTGGGTATTCCTCCCCAATGTAGGGAACGGCCTCGTGCCGTTCCATCGTGTTGTATCAACATAATCGCGTGTAAGTGGTTTGGCATAACAATAAGTTTGTCGATAATTATATCCGGATAAAATCCTGATATTTCTTCAAATTTATTAAATACCACCACTTTAAACTGAAGTTGCCTTTTATATCTTTATAATACGTGCCACACGTGTTAAAATAATTTTATAACCATGGAGGTCGAACAAATGAAATTCCGGGAAATAGAAAGATTAATCAAAAACGATGGTTGGGAATATTTATACACAACAGGTTCGCATTACTACTATATTCACCCAACCAAACCCGGAAAAGTAACCATTCTTACCACAACAAAGATTTAAAAATGAAAACTGTTAATTCAATCCTTAAGCAAGCGGGGCTGAAATAAGCTCCAGCTTACCGGGCTATACATATGAGGAGGTCGTTATTATGCAATTAGTTTATCCAGCTTGTTTTTATCCCTGCGAAGAAGGCGGTTACACGGTTGTTTTCCCTGATTTGCCTGGTTGCGTAACTGAGGGAGATGACCTGTTAGAGGCCATGAATAATTCTATTGATGCTGCTTCTGGCTGGCTGTTGTTTTTAATTGAAGATGAGAAACAACAGATACCAAAATCATCAGATATCAAAACTATAATTCCCGACGAATATGAAAATGGTTTTGTAAGCCTGATCAATATTGACTTAAATGAGTATTCCAAAAAATCCGGTCATAAAGCGATTAAAAAGACTTTAACCATCCCTGCCTGGTTAAACTCATTGGCCGAGGAAAACAACGTAAACTTTTCGCAAATCCTCCAAAGAGCTTTAATTGACCACCTGGGAATTAAACATCCCTGAAGATAAATAGCCCCTTTCTGATGACATTTTACTACTATAAGTAGTATTATAATTATTCCTGTATAATGCCCTTGTTTTGTCATAAGATAATGTTAGATACTATATAAGAAAGGAAGGTGGAGAAGATGGCTATCGTTAAAACTACCGTTGGTATTCCTGATAAAATATATAATCTGGCTGAAGACATGGTAACTAAGCTTGGAATTTCCCGTAGTCAGCTGTATTCCAGAGCATTGGAAGCTTATGTGCAAAATTATCTGGATCGGGAAATGGCTGATATGCTGGACCAGGCCTTTTCTGAGGAGCCACTGAAGGAGGATATTGATCTACAGATAGCATTTAAAAAGCAATTCGACTCTCGTTTGGAAAGTGAGAATGAGACATGGTAATTAATCAAGGTGATATATACTGGTATACGTTTCCTACTCCGGAAGGTTCCCAACCTATGGGACGACGTCCGGTAGTGGTGGTCCAGAACAATATATGTAATCAAAGCCGGGTAAATACAGTTATAATCTGTCCTTTAACGACCAATCTAAGGCTGGCAATTGCGCCCGGCAACATTTTGTTGGAGACCGGAGAAGCCAATATTCCTAAACAGAGTGTAATCAACGTATCCCAGGTGCAGAGCATAGATAAATCATCCCTGGGTGAGTACATCGGTTCTTTGTCCATGGCCAGAATAGATGAATTAATTAAGGGATTACAGATGTGGTTAATGCCTAAAGAACCGGTTAAAGAATGACCCGGCTAAAATCCCGGTATTCCTTTAACTGGGAACATAAAACCCGCCTGGCTGCAGATCACACCGGCGGGGGTTCATCATATGTTTATGGCAAAAAACGTATTAACCAGCAAAATAGCCCCTTTTTAATAACACTACTATTTATTATCATTAATAGAGATGCTTTATGTTTGCAATATCAACGAGGAGGGGTAATATTGAATTATAAGGAATTATGTGATGAATTAGTTCGTATTTTAAATCTGGATTTACCTCCGGTTGGAGTAAAGTTTCTAAAAACAGAGGAATTAGAGGCGTTTCAACACTATAAGTCTGATGTAAACTATACTTTTTGTCAATTTATTATGAGGGCTCAAGAGGGAGAGCAACTCCTGGCCAACGGAGATAATATAGCATGTGCAAATGGAGCTTCTGCTTTAGGTTTTAAGCCGATCCCGGATAAACTTAAGACAGGGGAGTTTTTAGAGAAATTAGGAAGTTTTGAAAAAGAAGCAGGTAGAACGGCAATGAAGGATTTACCTCGATTTGAACTTAATAGATATGCGGCTATTGCTGTATCCCAGGTAGCCAATGCTGATTTTGAGCCTGATGTAATATCAATACAGGGTAAACCGGAGCATCTCATGTGGCTAACTCTAAGCGTTCTTCATCATGAAGGAGGGCGATTAAACTTCAGTACTGCCATTTCCAATGGTTGCTGTGTGGATATAACTGTTATACCACAGCTTGAGCAAAGACTTAATGTTTCTTTAGGTTGTTATGGTTGCAGAAATGCTACCAGTATCCCTGATGAACATTTACTGGCAGGGTTTCCGGGGCAGCAATTGGAATCTATGGTGAATTCACTGCGTTCACTGGAAGAAAAAACTATACCCAGGACTAGAGACAAAAAAGCCTACAACAGGCTAATAAATTCTTAGCAGGGGATAAGGGAGAAGGAGTAAAGTGAAATGTTTACCGGAAATACCGCCCTAAATTACGATAGTTGGTACGAAACTAAGCGGGGAAGATTTATTGACCTGGTTGAAAGTGAAGCAGCCTTTGACTTGATAACCCTGCCTCCGGGTGCAAAAATTTTGGATGCCGGCTGTGGAACAGGTAATTTCAGCATTAAACTGGCTGAACATGGTTATCTGGTTACTGGTATAGATTTATCCTCTGATATGCTAAACATCGCCCGGAAGAAGTGTATGGCTAAAGGCTTAAAGGTTAATTTAGAAACTATGAATATTGAACACCTGCTATTCCCAGACAACTACTTCGATGCTGCCTTTTCCATGGCCGCTTTTGAATTTATTGCTGACCCTAAACCAGCTTACCGGGAATTGTGCCGCGTTGTTAAACCAGGCGGTCAGATTCTAATCGGTACTATTAATCGGGACAGTCTCTGGGGTAAAACATATATGGAGGAAGCATCTAAAAATGCTGATTCTGTATTTAAACATGCGTCTTTTAAAAACCTGGAGGAACTGGCTGATGTTGACCGTATCAACTTAAAAGCCAGCCGCCAGTGTTTGTATGTTCCACCCCAGGCTCCCGAGGAGCATTTTAACCTGGAACATGAAACCCGCCTGGCTGCAGAGTACACCAGCGGATTTATCATATGTTTATGGCAAAAACCGTATTAACATGTTACCCGGTTGTATCCAAACTACCCAATGCGTCGACCTGTAGCTATTACCTCTTTAACAAAAGGATTATCTTTTCTCAGAGGGTGAGGTTCTATTCGGGTATCAACCTTTCTTCGAATCCTCATTAATTTCAAGGTATCCTCAATAATATCTCCCGAAAAATCATCCGTAACTATTGCTATGTCTATATCGCTATCCTGATCATGGTTTCCATTAACGAAAGAGCCAAATAAATAGATCGCTTCTACGTTCATTTCTTCTTTGACCAGATCCGCATATTTTTTCGCAATAGCAGTTATCTCTTCTCCAATACTTCCAGAAGCCACGTCCTCAACTCCTTAATAGTCGTCAAGTTTTCTTCCGTAAACGCCGGAGAACACTTTTGGTAGAAACTATGTTTGTAATCGGGATATCGAGCTAGAATAATGCAAACCCATTTATTTGCGTAAAAATAGTATACACTATATGGTTATATATGGCAATTGCCGTTAAAGTCCTTTCCTTCGCTTTTTCAGGTATATAAACTCTGTAAATAAAAAAAGGGCCTATAGCCCTTTAGTATCTTATTTGGCGGAAGCGTGTGGGAATCGAACCCACCCACCGCAGGATCACTACGGCGCAAACTGGATTTGAAGTCCAGGCGACCCACCAGGACCGATCCGCTTCCACTATGATTATTGCCCGCGATAATGAGTATATATTCCTTTGCGATAAATGTCAATTTTCGCGGTTTCGGACCCGAGTACTCAACCCAAAGCTTAAAGGTTTTTTTCATACTAGTCAGGGTTGTTAGTTTCTAGTAAGGGTCATTTACAAGACAGTTTTGTTAATACCGCCTATTTCTTACTAATCATTCCCATCTCGAACTATGACTGACTCTACCTCATAGCCTTTATCTTTTAATTCTGCTACTACCGGTTCATAGTTTATTTCTTCAATTCGCAGAATCATTTTGTATTTACCTTTTCTCTTTTCGTAATATACTACCGTATTTATTGTATTAATACCCCGGGCAGCAACTAAACCGGTAACTTCTGCTAAACTGCCGGGTGGGTCCTTAAGAAAGATATCTATACGGGTATGTTGTCTTCTAACCCCCAATATATCAATGAGAGCGTCAAAAATATCGGTTTCCGTTACGATGCCTACCAGTTTGCCGTCTTCTACCACGGGTAAACCGCTGATGGTGTTTTCCCGCATGATTTTAGCAGCTGTTTCAATATAGTTTTCCGGGCCAATAGTAATTAACTTCTGTTTTTTAGGGATGATATCCCGGATCTTAGTCTTGGCCAGTAAATAGTTAAGCTCATGAATACTGAGCGAGGTAGCTGATGAGGGCGAGGCCTGGTTAAGGTCAGTTAAGGTTACAATTCCCGCCAGTTTACCTTTATCCATTACCGGTAAGCGGCGAATGTTATTATCCTTCATTAAACGAAAAGCCTCGGTAATGCTACTTTCCATGTCTACGGTCTTAACACCGGTAGCCATACGGTCTCTTACCTTCATTAATAATCCCCCTTCCGTTAATCGGTTCACAGGCCTAAAGAGAACCCTAACCCCTTACCCCTCACTCTAGACAACTAATCAATCTCTCAATTCGAAGTTATTTACAACACAACTTCGTTATCAGCACCTATTTCATATTAACCCGTCATGTCTGGCAGACGCAACCATGCATGAAAATAGCAGTTGGGGTTGCGTTTAAGTGTAATAAAGAGAAATGCGTAAGCAACCTTAATTGTGAACGATAGTTCACATTGTAGTACCCGTAGGGTGCATTTCCACAATAATTCAAAATTCAAAATTCTTAATTAACCACGCTAATTGGGTTACCACTGCACTTTGCTATACCTATAATGTCTGCTACCAGCACCCTATTTTCTTATTATCCTCCCAGATAAGCCTTTTTAACTTCAGGACTATTCATTAACTCCTGGGCATTGCCCTGTAAAACAATTTCACCGGTTTCTATAACATAGGCTTTATCTGCTATAGATAGAGCCATGTTGGCGTTTTGCTCTACCAGCAATATGGTAGTTCCCCGTTCATTTATATCTTTAATAATGGAAAATATTTCTTTTACTAAAAGGGGTGCCAGCCCCATGGAAGGTTCATCCATTAGCATGAGCTGAGGCCTGGCCATCAAAGCCCGGCCAATTGCTAGCATCTGCTGCTCTCCACCACTCAAGGTGCCGGCTAACTGTTTACGTCTTTCTTTCAGGCGGGGAAAACGAGTAAAGATGTTTTTCATATCTTCTTCTGTACCCTTTTTATCTTTACGCAGGTAAGCTCCCATTTCCAGGTTTTCCATAACGGACATGGTAGAAAATACCCGACGCCCCTCCGGTACCTGGGATATGCCCAGACCCACAATTTTCTCCGGAGCAACCTTACTAATATCAGTATCTTTGAATATTATGCTGCCGCTTTTAGGTCGCAGTAACCCGGATATGCTTTTTAAGGTAGTGGTTTTGCCAGCCCCGTTAGCGCCTATTAAAGATACAATACTACCCTGCTCAACTTCCAGGGATAGTTTTTTAAGAGCGTGAATGGCCCCATAATAAACATCGATTTCCTTTACCTGTAGCATTACCCTACCTCCTCTCCCAGATAAGCTTCTATTACCCGCTTGTTATTGCGAATTTCTTCTGGTATGCCTTCAGCTATAATTTGGCCGTAATCAAGTACATAAATGCGCTCACAAACTCCCATAACCAGTGACATATCATGCTCTATCAATAGAATAGTAAGGTTAAACTCGTCTCTAATCCAGTTGATAAGCTCCATTAATTCCCTGGTCTCATTGGGGTTCATGCCGGCTGCCGGTTCATCTAAAATTAAGAGGGTAGGCCGGGTAGCCAGAGCCCGGGCAATTTCCAGACGCCTCTGCTCACCATAGGGCAGGCTGGAGGCTATTTCATCCTTAATTGTGTCCAGCCCAAATATCTTCAAGTATTCCAGGGCTTGCTGGTGCATCTTTTCCTCACCTCGGAAAAAAGATGGCAGTCTCAATACAGAAGCTGATAAACTATACGGAACATCTGTATGCAAAGCAATTTTCACATTGTCCAGGACGCTTAAATCATTAAACAACCGAATATTTTGAAAGGTGCGGGCTATTCCTTTTTTACATATATCATAGGGAGGTAGTCCGGTTATGTCTTTTCCCTGCAGGCATATTTTGCCCTGGTCCGGTTTATAAACCCCGGTAATCAAGTTAAACACGGTCGTTTTACCGGCTCCATTGGGACCAATGAGGCCTACCAGTTCTTGTTCGGCGATAGTAAAATCGAAATCTAATACTGCGCTTAACCCGCCAAATGATTTGCTCAAGTTATTTATTTGTAGATGAGACATGTTTTCCACCCCAAATCCTGTTAAAGCTATTACGGGTCAGTTCCTTATTACCCAGCAAACCCTGAGGCCGGTATATCATGACAATAATTAGTATCAGGGCGTAAATAATCATTCTAACCGCTGCGTATTCCTGCAGGAAGGCATTTAACACGGTTATAAATATAGCAGCTATAACTGCTCCAGTAGTACTACCCAGTCCGCCCAGAACTACCATTACCAATATGTCAAACGATTTTAGGAAGTTAAAGGTCTCCGGTTTGACAATATAAAAATAGTGAGCATATAAAGCTCCTGCCAGACCGGCAAAAGCCGCCCCCACTACAAAAGCCAGAACCTTGTATTTGGTAGTATTAATACCCATTACTTCTGCGGCTACTTCATCTTCCCGCACTGATATAATGGCTCTGCCGTAGCTGGAGTTAATCATATTGACTATAACTACTATGGTTACCACCACAGCTATAAATAGAACCGGCCAGGTAGTCATTTTAGCGATACCGCTAATTCCTGCCGGACCTCCGGTATAATCTATATTTTGCAGGACTACCCGGATTATCTCTCCAAATCCCAGGGTAGCAATGGCCAGGTAATCTCCTTTTAATCTTAATGTAGGTACTCCAATTATAAATCCCGCCAGAGCTGCGGCCAGCATAGCAATAATAATACCTATTATAAAGGGATAATCCAGCAGAGTAGTCATTATTACCGAGGCAAAAGCGCCTATAGCCATAAATCCGGCATGTCCCAGGGACAACTGTCCGGTAAATCCATTAATCAGGTTAAGACTTACTGCCAGTATAATATTTATCCCCATCAAGGTAAGGTTAATCTGATAGTAGCGGTTTAATATTCCTACCGTAATCAGGTATTGTACCAGGGTAAACAGAGCTACCAGAAAAATAACCTCTAATATGAACTTACCCCAGGTGCGTTTTTTATCTTCCATAGCTCTCACCTACACTTTTTCCCCGGTATTCTTGCCAAATAAACCGGTCGGTTTTATAAGTAATATCAGGATCAACACCCCAAATGCCACGGCGTCGCGGTACATACTGCTCCAATAACCGCTAACCAGGGTTTCCAAAATCCCCATTAAAAAGCCGCCTACCATGGCTCCAGGTATTAACCCGATGCCACCCAGTACGGCAGCCACAAAAGCCTTTAGACCTGGTATTATCCCCATCAGGGGGTTTATAGCGTTGTAATAAAGACCAATCATAACCCCTGCAGCTGCTGCCAGGGCTGAGCCGATGGCAAAGGTGATGGATACGATATTATCCACACTGATACCCATGAGTACGGCAGCTTCTTTATCCAGAGATACTGCCCGCATGGCTTTTCCGGTTTTCGTTCTTTTAATAATATACTGCAGGATTATCATCATAATAACGGCTGATACAATAATAAAAATGTCTTTATTGGAAATAACCAGGCCGGCTATTTCATATTTATGCATTGGAAAGGCACTGGCCGGATAAACCCGCTGCTGAGCAGTTAAAAAATACAGGGTTACGTATTCTAGAAATAGCGACATCCCTATAGCTGTAATTAAAGCCGCTATACGGGTCGAGTTACGCAAAGGCCGGTAGGCCACTTTCTCAATTACCACTCCCAGGAGGGCACAGGTAACCATAGCAAAAATCATTGCTACAATAATGTTACTGCCTAAAAAAGATATAGAAAAAAACCCTACATAGGCTCCTACCATCATAATATCGCCGTGAGCAAAGTTTATTAACAGTATTATTCCGTATACCATGGTATAGCCTAGAGCAATTAGCGCATAAATAGCTCCCAGCGATAGTCCGTTAATTAATTGTTGTGTAAATTCGAGCAAATAGAGACACATCCTTTGATTCAGGATAAAGAGAGGGTTGCCCCTCCCTTTACCTGTCCTTACCGGGTTATCTGGATACTAATTTCCCATCCTTGTATTCTATAATCACTATGTTTTTAATCGGGTTATGCTGTTCGTCGATACTCATAGTTCCGGTAATCCCTGCGAAATCCTTGGTTTGTTCCAGGGCTTCTTTAATCTTAACCGGGTCTGTTGATCCTGCCCGGGTAATAGCATCAGCCAATAATTTTACGGCATCATAGCCCAGAGCAGCAAAGGAATCTGGAGCCTTTTTATGCTTGGCCTCATAAGCCTTAACGAAAGACTGGATAGCGGGATTAGGATCCTCAACCGAATAGTGGTTGGTAAAATAAGTATCGTTAAGCGCTTCAGCACCGGCTACTTTAACCATGTCCGGAGAATCCCAGCCGTCACCGCCACCGATAGGAACAGTTATACCTAATTCACGCGCCTGTTTAATAAGCACCGAAACTTCCGTATAATATCCGGGTACATAGATAAACTCAGGATTTTTACCCCTTATCTTGGTCAGGGTACCCCGGAATTCCTTATCCAAGTTCATGAAACCTTCTTCAGCTACTATAGTACCACCTTTGGCCTCGAATTCTTCTTTGAAATATTTGGCTAAACCTTTGGCGTAATCATCCGAGGTACTGCCAAAAATAGCCGCTTTCTTAACCTTCAACGTATTTAGGGCAAAATCAGCCATCCTTACGCCCTGGTCCGAATCGCGGTAGCATACCCGGAAAATGTAGTCTCTAACCTTGCCGGTTTTTTCATCAACCGTTACTTTGTTGGCCGTTGCTGCCGGAGCAATCAGAGGAATCTGATTTTCCATCATTACTGAGGTGCTTCCTTCTACCGTACCACTGGTAAGGGGACCAATCTGGGCAACCATGCCTTCATCTGCCAAAGCTGCGCTGACGTTCATGGCTTCATCAGTTTTTGATTGGCAGTCTCTTACCAGAGGCTCTAATTGTTTACCTAATACTCCACCTGCTTTATTAATTTCATCGATAGCTATCAGAGCACCATTTCTGGAGTTATCTCCATAACTGGCAACCGGGCCGGAGAGTTCACAGTTAATCCCAACCTTGATGGTGTCTTCGCCGGCAGCCTTATCTCCGTCTGATGTGTTCGCAGTCCCACCACCACAACCGGCTACTACTGAGAGCATAAAAACTGCCAGTACTAGCAGGGCGCTTTTTTTAGCCCACTTTTTATTCAGCACTTTACATCCTCCTTTTTCAACACTAATATTAATGCGGTTTTCTAAAATGGTTTAAAGCATGGAAAACTTACCGCTAGCTTCCCTGTCCGTACCTCCCCCCCCTTTGCCAAAGCAACGTTTACATATTTCCCTTTATTATTGCACTTTTTTACTTCCCTGCCTACAAGAAAAATTTATAATTCTAATAAAACAACAATCCATAGGAGCATACAAATGTGTTTCAAATCCCTGTTTTTCGCCATTACATAGCATGCAGTTCCCACTTACCGCAGCGATCTCCCCAGCGGGCCAGTAATTCACTGTTTTCATAGAATTGTACCACTTCACAAGCATTAGAGCAGCCTTTACATTCGAAGCTGCTGGTTTTAAAATTTATCTCCTGAATGTTAAAGCCCTTAAATGAGGTCTTCCCTTTTTTACGGCTGGCGTCCCGGGCTAGTATGGCTGCTCCTATGGCACCCATTACCCCGTAGTACTGGGGAACTATAACCTCCAGCCCCAAGTACTTATTAAAGGCTTGTACCAACCCTTGATTGGCTGCTACCCCACCCTGGAACATTACCGGGGCCAAAATTTCCTTACCTTTACCTACATTGTTCATATAATTCCTAACCAGGGCTTCACAAAGTCCGGCAATTATATCTTCCGTATTATATCCCAACTGCTGTTTATGAACCATATCGGACTCGGCAAATACGGCACAGCGCCCGGCAATTCTTACCGGGTTTTTAGCTTTTAGCGCATAATTGCCAAATTCCTCAATGGAAACAAGAAGACGACCGGCCTGTTGGTCCAGAAAGGAGCCGGTTCCGGCAGCACATACCGTATTCATGGCAAAATCAGTAACTACCCCTTCACGTAGTATTATGATTTTGGAATCCTGCCCGCCAATCTCAATTATAGTTTTTACATCTTCGGTCAGGGCAGAAGATGCTATGGCATGAGCCGTAATCTCGTTTTTAACAATATCTGCCCCTACAATCAGGCTGGTCAAATAACGTGCACTCCCGGTGGTAGCCGCACCAGCTATCTGCACATCTGCAGGCAGTTCCTGACCTATGGCATGTAATCCTTCTTGAACTGTTTGTATAGGCTTGCCATTGGTACGCAGGTATTGCTCCACCAGCAATTGATTTTGGTCATCAATTACTACCAGGTTAGTACTTACCGAACCTACGTCTACTCCCAGGTATCCCTTAATCATATTACCAACCTCTCGATTCCGCGTTTTGCTTTGACTTCCCGGCGCTTTTCCAATAAATCAACAAAGGCTTCCAGCCGGGTCTGCACCCCCGCTTTACCCGTTTGCTCGTCTATAAATAAGGTTAAAACCGGTATACCATAATCTTTACTGACCGCCGGTATAATGCTCTTGGCTACTATCTCCGGTATGCAAGCAAAAGGTGCTAACTGAACTACCCCATCAAAGCCGTGGCGGGCATAGAGAATAGTTTCCCCGATGCTGTTGGCCCCGTGCCCACCTATGGGCGCCTCCCCCAAATAAGGTTTGGCTATCTCGAATACGTCTCCTTCCAGGTTGACGATGGTGTTTTTCCTGGTATAAGAAGTAAGGTAAATGGAGCGGTCGGTCTGTACTCCCATTTCCCCCAGCATTATTTGAATATAATGGTTGGCGGCCGGTTCTAAAACCACATAAATCTCACCTATAATTCCAATTTTTAAAGGATTACGGCTGCGATCCTGAGAAACATCGCGCAGGAGCTTCAGCCCTTCCTGCATGGCGTCTTCAATTTCCGTCTCGTTATTGGCCTGGTCTAGCATCTCCATGGCCTGCCATAGCCGTCTGGTAGTTTCACCCCGGTTAATCTCATAAGGTCTTATTTCATGGGATAACATTTCCACCTCGTCTATGGCCTTAATCTTTTCCCAGGTAATACGTATCGCCTGGACAAATTCTTTAACCGATAAACCTCCGGTTTTTCTTACCCAACGCAATTTTTTTATAAAATCCTTGAGATCACACAGGGGAGGCTCAAAGGCTACTACCTTAACCCCCGTGTTAAGTTCATCTAATAGATATTGATGCATTACCCAATACAGCCCTGCTCGACAAGGTCCCATGCCCCCGGAGGTCAAAATCACCTCGGCGCCTTTCTCCGCTACTTCCAGGTAGGTTCCCATTAGGATTTTAAAGGGAATACAAGCAAACTCCGGAGCATGACGCACCCCCAGGTCAAGCGTACGGCTGCTGGGTTCCGGAGGTACAATACACTCGTGGCCCGTATTTTCTACCAGCCATTTTAATGCCAGATAAGAATAGCCCATATGCGGAAAGCTTATTTTCACGATTTATCCCTCCTGAAACGCAACATATCCAGAAATGCTTCAACCCGGGTTCTTACCCCGGCATCGCCGGTGTGCTCGTCCACTGCAATGGGAAGGTAAGGCATTTGCCCATGCCTTCTGGCTTCAATCTCCAGCAGGCGATCCACTATTGAGTCCGGGCCGCAGGCAAATGCAGTTATATGAATTATCCCATCTATGTTTTTTTGTTGCATAAAATGAAGAGCTCCATATACTGCCCGATTAGAGAAGTACCAGAACATGCTCTTGGGCAGGTTTCGGGCTTGCCGGTTCATTATCTTATCACTTAGCATATCCTGGGTATATACCCTGACGTTTTCTTTCTCCAGTAAACTTAAGATGCGACCGTTAATATAGTCATCATATATGGTATAAGGGTAACCTACTACCGCTATCTGTAAATCCGGTCGGCTCAGTAAAGGTTTCCTCTCTCCATTAGCAAATAAGATGTCCAGGGCTTCTTCCGGCATCATGTTCTGAAAAAGCAGTTTTTTAAAACGTTTTTGTATGAGCAATGCCCTCTGATAAGCCCTTTTTATTTCTGTTTCCGATTTCCCCAGTAAATCCCCAACCTGAGAACAAACATTAAGTAATTCGTCTTTGCCTTGTTTAAGGTCAACCCGAACATCTATTATGGGGGGGATATTATCCATAGCCAGACGAACCATGTCAGGAAGACCCAGGAATTTGGGGCAAAAGGTTTCGGTGCCAAAATCGCCGTGCTTACGAACACTTACCAAACGGGGGCAGAAGATGTAATCCACCTGGGAAGCAAGATCAGCGACGTGACCGTGGTAAAGTTTAATAGGAATACAGGCATCATTAACCGCTTCCCTTACTCCATCATCCAATATATCTCTGGTAGTAGGGGAAGAAACGATAACTTCCTGTTTCAGTTCTTCAAAAAAAGTCTTCCAGAAGGGAAAATAAATAAAATACGCCAGTGTACGTGGAATACCTATTCTAGACACTTATGAAAATCCTCCCAAAACTCCCCGGCATAGCTAGTTTAGAGCTTTACCCTCATATCTCCAACCCGGCGGGTAAAACGAATTCTATCATAATATTCTACCAGAGGTAGCGCATACTTTCGAGTAGTTTTCAATATATCCCGAGCAGTTGCCAGGCTTAGCTCTTTTTCCTGCTCAAAATAATCACTTAGTTTTCTCTTTCCCTCTTCTATGGCCTGACTGGAAAATACTATTTCCTGGTTGATTTTTACCAACAGACCTACTTCAATCATATAGGATAATAGTTCATTGAAATCGTCTTCTCCCAGCCCACTTATACTGCTCAGTTCATCTATTCCCGGAGGAGTAAACATCTGCTCTTCCATGATGCGTTTAATTTTCTCTATGCTTTCCTTTTCTCTATCTCCAGGTTGGGCTACCCACCCGGGTAACATTAACTGATTGTTGCGGCTGGATATAGTGCCGTTTTCCTCCAACTGCTTAAGTACCAGGTTAAAATCTTTAGCATTTATTTTTTTGAAATATCTACTGCGCATATCTTCCCGGGGGTAACCTGAGCGCATGGGGTATTTTTGATGGTATTTACCCAGAGTTTCCACTATACGGTCATTAACAGCTTCCAGGGCATAAGAGCTAATGTAAACCTGGTCTTTTATTATTATGGCTTTTTCATCTTCCACCAGCTGCTGTAGTTCCTGTTTTAACTGTTCCCGGTTACTGCCGGTAAGTTTGCTCAGTTCGTCAATAGTCATCAGTTCTTCGGAATGGGACTCCAGTTCATGTAAAACCACGTCATAAAGGCTGCCTTCCTCTTTTATAGCCAGTTCATCCAAAACCTCTTCCTTAAATCTTTTCTGCTTGGGGGCGTTACCATCAATTATTATTCCTCCCCCGATAGTGGTAACCGGGGAATAGTATCTTATTACAAAACGGTCACCTTTGTAGGCTACTACCGGTTTTTCCATAACAATCTGCACAAAGGCTTCGTCTCCCGGCTGTAATTCGTCCCGATCCAGTAATACTACCCGGCCCAGGGTCTCATCAGTACCCAGGTGAAAACGCACCCGGTTCCAGTTTTTTAAGGTTCGCTTGCTGGAACTGAGCAGACGTAGGCGAGTATCTACCCGATAGCTGGGAGTAAGATAAGCCGGGGTAGCCAGGAGGTAACCCCGTTTGATGTCGCTTACTTCTATCCCTTGCAGATTTACGGCTACCCTCTGACCGGCATAAGCGGTATCCGTTTTTTCGTTATGTACCTGCAGGGTTCTTATCCGCACCGGTTTTTTTATCGGCATTAGCTCTACCGTCTCACCCTGCTTTAATTGCCCTGACCACAGGGTTCCGGTTACCACAGTACCAAAGCCGGAAATGGTAAAGACCCGGTCTATAGGTAGCCGGGCCTGGCCAAAGGTCGGTTTTTCTTCCACCTCTGAAACTAGTTTTTCTATTAACGCCAACAATTCTGGTATCCCTTCCCTGGTTACCGCCGATACCGAAACCAGCGGAGCATCCTTTAATATGGTAGTATTGATGTATTCCCGCACTTCTTCTTCCATCAGCATCAACCATTCTTCATCTACCAGGTCTTTCTTGGTCAACACGATGATACCTTTGTCCACACCCAGCAGTTCTATTATGTCCATATGCTCCCGGGTCTGGGGCATTACCCCTTCGTCAGCAGCAATGGTCAGCAACACTATATCAATACCGAAGGCTCCGGCCAACATATGCCTGATAAAGCGCTCGTGCCCGGGCATATCTACAATGGCAGCTTTTTGTCCCGAAGGCAGGGTAAAAGGGGCAAATCCCAGTTCTATGGATATGCCCCGCTGTTTCTCCTCTTTTAGCCTGTCGGTATTCAAACCGGTCATGGCTTTGACCAGGGTAGTCTTGCCGTGGTCAATATGTCCCGCCGTACCTATAATAAACCTCTTCATTACTACCTCTTCCTTTTTCTATCGTTTCAGCTAAGGACGTGGATTTCATTTTGGGTTAATACGGAAATAGACACAGATAACATACCCATAGGGCACACAGATGCTCCCTATGGTCGCCATTAAGGTAGCTGATTTTTTATGATTAACACAGATTTTTATTATAATTTTTAAGGATGCAGATTTATGTAGTTTTTGTAGGGGCAGACCCGTGTGTCTGCCCGGCCGATCACTGGCCCCCGTAAGGTGAATCTTATTGCATATATAGCTGCCTATTGCGGGCGAACACATGGGTTCGCCCCTACAATCCTGTGACCGACATCTGACATCCTATGCCCAACGTCCGATATCCGACATGAGTTATCTGACATCCGACTTCTGACTTCCGACTTCTGACTTCCGACTTCCGTTATTAGTACCCCTTCAATCAGGTCAACCAGTAACTCAGCATCGCCCTCCAGCAGAGTTCTCACACTTATTCTCATTTTATCATCTTGCTTTCTGGTCACCAGGGCCGGGCTGCCCAGGCGCAGTTCCCGGGCTATTTTTTCCAGGGCATTGTCGTGAAATTCAATATCAATACCAAAGCCTGGAATCTTATAAGTCGGATAGGCTCCTCCTCCTACCATATCTTCCAGTTCTACCAGGTTTAGAGAGGCCACCTGGGGTAAAGAGCCAATGCGGTTTTGTAAAATGTTTAAAAGTTCTTTAGCCTGATGCTGAAGTTGTTCTGAACTACGGCATAACATACGTATCACCGGAATTTTCTCCTCCGGTCTACCTTCTAGATACTCCAACAGGGTAGCCTCCAGGGCGGCAATAGTTAATTTGTCCACCCTTAAAGCCCGGGTAAGCTGATTCTTTTTCATGGCCTCTATATATTTTTTGCGGCCTACGATAATTCCGGCCTGGGGCCCACCTAACAACTTATCTCCGCTAAACGTAATTATATCAACTCCAGAAGCCACACACTCTTGTACCGTAGGTTCATTTTTCAAACCCCAGTTCTCCATATTATATAGTATTCCGCTGCCCAGGTCCTGCATAACCGGAATACCCTGTTCCTTTCCCAGTTTAACCAGGTCAAATAGTTTTACCTCTTCACTAAAGCCAATAATTTTATAATTAGAGGTATGGGCGGTAAAAAGCAGTGCCGTTTCTTCGCTAATAGCTCCGGCAAAATCACTAATATAGGTCTTATTGGTGGTCCCCACTTCCACCAGCCGGGCACCACTCAGTTTCATAACCTCGGGAATCCGAAAAGCGCCGCCTATTTCCACCAGTTGTCCCCGGGATACAATAACCTCCCGACCCCGGGCCATGGTATTAAGCCCCAGCATGACCGCAGCCGCATTATTGTTTACTACCAGAGCAGCTTCAGCGCCAGTCAGGCGGGTTAATATATCTTCCACATGAACATAGCGGGAGCCTCGTTCACCTTGTTTAAGGTCCATTTCCAGGTTATTGTAGTTAGTCGCCATTGCTGACATATAGTTTAAAGCCCGCTCCCCCAATGGTGCCCGTCCGAGATTAGTATGCAGGACTACACCAGTGCCATTTATAACCTTTTCCAGGGTTCCCCGGGCTGATTCTTCTACCCTTTGTTGTAATCGTTTTATGACTTCCTCTTTAATGGAATCCCGCTCCAATTCTTCCTGTAAAGAGCGCAATTCCTCCCTGATATCATCTATTGCTGTTCTTAAAAGGTTTATTACATAGTCCCGATTAAACCTGCTTAGCAATCCCTGCACATCTCCATGCAACAATATTTCGTCTACCGAGGGGATTTTTTTAAGATTTACCATTTTCAGGCTCACGCCTCCTTACGATGTGTAATATACTGCATTATATAATAATATACCTCGCTTAACATGTCTTTGGTAGTGCTGTAAAACAAGGCAGTTATTATTAATATTCCTAGTATTCCAAAAACAGGGTATATTTTACTCACCAAGCTGGAAAAACTGCGCATGGAAACAGGTAGTGCCAGGGTCATACAAAGTATCAGGCAAAACCGGTAATTTAAGCCGGTGAGACCGGCAAAACGCTGGGTGAATCCATAAGCATTGGCAATAGCAGTGGTTAAAATCCCCACCCACAATACCAGGGTATAAATGTATTTGGCTGGGAGCGATATTTTTCCTGCCACATAAAGCATAGGGACTTCATAGTGCATAACTACCGGCACAAACTTACATAAGGCCGTATAATTAACCAGAACCAATGCTCCCAGTATTAATCCCCCCCAGATAGCCCCGGTTATACCTTCTCCTGCTTGACCCACAGTCTGGTATTCGCTTAATACTACCATAGCCAGTGAAAAATTGTACGCTACATACAGTACCGCCGCTAATAACCAGAACCGGGCTTCGGTCGGGCATATAAAAGCGGTGTATATCGCCATTGATTGTTTTTCTACAAAAAAGGCGGCATAGCCACTGATAATAAACAGCAGTATTATCTTGACTGGTACCAGGATATTATAGGATATAATCAGGCCCTGTTTTCCGGTAAGGAGAAAAGCTATCACCAGAACGTAGGCCAGGAAAACACCCAGGTTTTTAGGTAAATAGAGATGTTCATAAAACACCGCACCACTGGCAGACATCATAGTACTTATACCCAGAAATAGAAATATGGCTAATAAAAAGTCTACCAGCAGTCCAGTTTTATTTCCCATCATCTTTTTTAACATATCCTGATAATTCGATACCTGCCAGCGATGCGCTAAATAAAGTAACATCCCCCCACAGAGAGCAAAGAGTCCGGTAGCTACCAGACCACCTTTAATGCCATAGAATCCGTAAGCCACAAAAAACTGTACTATTTCCTGCCCCGATGCAAAACCAGCACCAATAACTGCTCCCAGATAACCCATTATCAGCATAAGGCGAACTTTTATCAGTCTCATCCCCTTCTCCCCGCTACGTCTTAATCTATATTTCATAAATATTCCTATAAGCAATCAAATACAGCATAAAAATATTCCCAGCGGTCAAGAATATGGATTAAACGCTGCAAAATAATTTTGAGTTGGGAGGAAGAGCATTTGTACAAAGCAGAAAAGGCAGTAATACAGGACAGGTTCTCCTGTCATTATGAGGACCCGCTTTGTTTTAATAAGATTGAAAAAGCGATACATGCCAACTTGCAAGATGTCGAATCGGGGCGGGAATTGGTGTTTTTGTGCATCGGAACCGACCGGGCTACCGGTGATTGCCTGGGACCTCTGGTAGGTAGCAGGCTTAAAAGCCTTAGCCCTTCTACTGCTGTCTACGGTACCCTGGAAACACCGGTACATGCTACTAACCTGCAGGAAACCCTGGATGAAATATTCGCTATTTATACCCAACCTTTTGTCATAGCCGTAGATGCCTGCCTGGGAAACGCAGACCGGATTGGTCATATAAATGTTCGCCGGGGCAGCCTGAAACCAGGTACAGCTCTAAATAAGACTTTACCTGCAGTAGGTGATTTTCATATTTCCGCAGTAGTTAATGTAGGTGGGTTTTTTGAACACATGGTTTTACAGAATACCCGGCTTTTCATTGTTTCTAAAATGGCTGATATCATAGCCAAGGGGCTTTATCTAGCCCGGGTAAAATTTGTTTCCAGCCAGCTGAGGGAGAATGTGGAGGCAGAAATAGGAAGGAGTTAGTATGACACGGATTAGCGCCAATAATATATTGTCTGGTAATAACTTCGAGTCAGGAGTATCTTTTAAGAATATTTATTACTTCCCTATCCTCTACGGCTGCAAAATCCTGATAAAACTGGCTAACTGCATAAAATTTCTCCGGGATCTCCAGAGCTATCAACTCGTCTACCTCTTCCTGCAAGTTAAGATAAGCGGTTTTTGAGCTGACTGGTACAGCAACTATAATCTTTCCGTCAGTTTGGCGCTGCAAATATTTGACCGCCGCCTTAAGAGTAAACCCAGTTGCTATACCATCGTCTACCAGCAATAAATTTTTTCCCTGCAAGTCAATCGGGGGACGTTGGCCCCGATATCGTTTCAAGCGGCCATCAATGTTTTCTTTTACTTTTTGAGCCAACTTTTCAATAGCAACACTATCGGTGTCAACTATTTTTTGGGTCCGTTCAGGAATCAGGATTTCACCATCCGGTGTAACCGCACCTATAGCAAACTCATCCCAACTGGGTGAAGCGATTTTTTTAGCCATAACCACGTCCAGGGGGCAATTAAAATAAGAGGCGATTACCTCTGCAACTTCTACGCCTCCCCGAGGAACCCCCAGAACCAAATCAAACTTAATCTGCTTATCCTCCAGAACTCTGGCCAATAGATGACCGGCTTCCTTCCGGTTAGTAAACACCCCGAACCCCCCTTGCTATTTTTCCTTATACTTTTCTTTTTTGAAATTAAGTATGCGCTCGCTATCAACACTACGCTCTTTAGCCCGGGTCATCCGGCTGTTACCATCTAACAAACCGCCTTCGTCGATTATCAAGGTGGTGGCATTAATATCCCCGGTAATAGCTCCGCTTGTAGCTATTTCGAGACGGGTTCCAGCACTGGCCGTTCCTTCTACCTTTCCAGCCACAATTATATTTTCTGCCTTTACTTCACCTTTGATTTTACCGTTTTCCCCCAGAATTAAGTCGCCCTTTATATTTAAATTCCCTTCTACGTACCCATCAATCCGGATGGACCCTTGAGCGGTTATATTACCCTTTATTTCCACTCCGGGAGATATTATGTTTTCAATGTTCTGAAAGCTGCGCTGCTTTTTTCTCAATGCTTTGTTCCTCCTGATCTTTCTGGTTTCATGCTCCTATACTAGGGCAAGTAAATCTGGGGATCCTGTGGTTCTCCGTCCTTTTTTATGGCAAAATGCAGGTGCGGACCTGTGCTCCTGCCAGTATTACCCATACGGGCAATTTCTTCGCCCTTTTTAACCTTATCGCCCTCTTTTACCATCAGAGTAGAATTATGACCATATATGGTTTTAAAACCATAACCATGGTCGATTTCTACCATTTTACCGTAAGCACCCTTCCACCCGGCAAAAATGACGGTGCCGTCAGCAGCGGCTACCACCGTCGCTCCTGAATTATTCGCTATGTCTATTCCCTCATGAAAACTACTCCCCCGACCACCAAAGGGAGAGCTGCGCCATCCGAATTCAGAGCTAATGTCACCCTGGGCCGGCCATTGGTTGGGTATACTACGAAAATACGTCTTGTTATTGTTTGCTCGGGCAAGCAGTTCGTCCAATTCTTTTTCCTGTATTGCCAACCGGGTCTGGATTTCTACGGTCTGTTGTAAGGCATCATTCCTGCCTGTATCCCGGACACGGTTGTCTAATCCGCCTTTACCGCCCCGAGAAGGTTCAATCGGGCGATTGTTTTCGCTCTTAATGCCCATAATTCTTTTAAGCTGCATCTGCTTTTGGGCTATTTCTTCCTGTTGTTCTTCGATCTTTTTAATCTCCTGGTTTAGTAATTCTATGGTTTCCGCCTTTTCCCGGTTATCCTGCTTTAGGCTGGTAACGTGGCGGATTTCATCTTGACTTACATAGAACCACACACCAATGGCAGCAAAACAGATTATGACAGCCGCAATAACTGCAGTAATTCTAGAAATAAGTTTTCTGGACATGTTCCACTGTAAAGGTCGGGATGCACCATGGGGAATAAGCATAAAAGTCATCTGCTCATTATGCTTCTTTTTCTTTTTCATTGCCTGTCCTCATCTTTGTGTTTTGGTTACATCAAATTATTGCCAATTTTTAAGATATCATATCAATTTTTCCGCATCTTGTAAAACTTACGTCTTTATAAGTGTTTCCATTAGACTATAAAATGTTTCACGTGAAACATTTTGGTCTGCCCACAGAAATGTTTCACGTGAAACATTTTTTAAATAAACCCCCGATAGTTCACGGGAGGAAGCCATCACAAATAAAAATAGCAGATAGGTTAATGGCCATACGAGTTACCTTCTCTATGATTTCGATAGAACGACCCCTGTGTCGTTCCGGGTGATTTTATGAATTTACCGCAATTTGATTTATAAACAATGAAGGTTTAACGGTGTTTAATAAAAAAAGTCAGTGTCATTCATAGGAAATCAGTGTATTCAGTGTCAAGGAAATTCTATTTTCTTATTAACATTTCCATTATTCGCTCAAGTTCCTCTTCGCTATAGTAAGTGATTAGTATTTTTCCTCCCTTATTAAGGGTGATTATTTCAGCTTTAGTTCCAAAGTGTTTTTGTAGTTTTTCTTCTAAATCTAGTACCTCCACCGGTTTCTCAAAAACAAACTCCTGAATTACTCTTCGAGTCTTTACCCGTTTCTCTGCGTCTCGTACCGACATACCCTTTTTGGTAATCTCCCGGGCAGCGGCTAACTGCTCCTTCTGCCCGGGCAAGGAGAGTATGGCCCGAGCATGGCCAGCACTCAGTTGTCCGGACTCAATCATTTCCAAAATACTGGGGGGCAGGTTAAGAATGCGCAAGGTGTTAGCTATATGGGAGCGGCTTTTACCAATTTTTTGAGACAACATTTCCTGAGTATATTGGTAACGCTCCATCATCAAGCGATAGGCCTGGGCCTCTTCTATGGCAGTAAGATCCTCCCGCTGCAAGTTTTCAATTAATGACAGCTCCCCGGCCTGGGAATCGTCTAGTTGGCGAATTATAACTGGTATAGTACGTAAGCCTGCAATCTGTGCTGCCCGCCACCGCCTCTCACCAGCGATAATTTCATATCGGTCTCCTTTTTCCCTGACCAGTACCGGCTGCAAAACCCCATGTTCAGTTAGGGATCCGGCTAATTCCTGAAGGCTCTCTTCATCAAACGCTTTACGGGGTTGGTCTTCCCGAGCTACTATCATCTCTATATCTAATTCCGTTATTTCCATATAACCTTCATTCTCAGTGCTAAACAGGGCATCCAGTCCCCGACCCAGTCCTCGTTCTTTTTTAGACACGCTCTAACACCTCCCGCGCTAGTTCTCTATAAACTTCTGCACCTCTGGAACGGGGATCATATGTAACCACAGGCATTCCGTGGCTGGGTGCTTCACTTAATCTAACATTTCGAGGAATAATGGTTCTATAAACCTGCTGCCGGAAGTGACGTTTTACTTCATCTACCACCTGAATAGATAAATTGGTGCGCCCATCAAACATGGTAAAGACTATGCCCTCCACTTTTAACATAGGGTTTAGTCTCTTCTTAACTAAACTAATGGTATCCATAAGCAAGCTTAACCCTTCCAGCGCATAATACTCGCACTGTAAGGGAATAATGACTGAATTGCTAGCGGTTAAAGCGTTGATGGTTAGCAGTCCCAGAGAAGGCGGGCAATCCAATAGTATGTACTCATAATCATTGATAACCTCATCCAGCGTATTCTTTATCCGCTGTTCCCGGTCCTCTGCCGTTGCTAATTCTACTTCTGCCCCGGCCAATTGAATAGTCGCCGGTATAATATCCAGATTTGCTATCCGGGTCTTCCTTATGACTTTCCTAGTTTCTATTCCATCAATAATCAGGTTATAAATACATTGCTGTAACCGCCTGCGCTCTATTCCCAGCCCGCTACTGGCATTACCCTGTGGATCGCAATCCAGCAAGAGTACCCGATAGTTTTCCATAGCCATCGATGCGGCCAGGTTTACCGCCGTTGTGGTTTTCCCTACGCCACCTTTTTGATTGGCCAGGGAAATAATTTTACCCAAACCATTACCACCTCTTTCAAATGCTACCTACTATATTTCATCTTATTATCCGGAAAATCCTGCCTATTAATTAGAAAATAGATGGTTAAATGGACGCGGACTCGCTTTGTTCGCACGGATTGGGCAGGATTTACACGGATTTTTTATGTTTTTGTAGGGTCAGACCCGCGTATCTGACCGGCCGACCACCGTACTTCTATACCAAATGTTTCACGTGAAACATTTTAGGAAAGTAGACTATTAGACGCTTGGGGGAGGCTGACCTGGGATTCAGTTAAGGCGAAAATAAGCGCTGAGTACCGGCTAGCATCGATGGTATGTGTCCCACTAAGCCAGGTTCAAATGTTAAAATGTGGGAAACATTTCCTCACAAAAAAAAGAGCGGTTTCCCGCTCCCCACTGGGGCCTTTAATATGTTGCTTCAGGCAAGAGCCTGGGTTTTTCGCTCCTCTTTGTGTACTCGGATAATGATTTCATACTGTTCATCCTCATCATTTTCCATCATTAATATATCTACCCCGGTTTGTCGGGCTCGCTCAACCGTTTCCTTAATAGTGTTCATAAATATCCTGGCATCCCTTATAATCATGGAAATATTCTGACTGTTGCTTCTGGGTTTTGTTTCCCCAGGAATATTATTACAGCTTAACCTTTCTACCAGTTCTTCCGTATCTTTAACCGTAAGCTCCCTTTCATATATCTGGTTAATTACCTCTTCTTGCATATGACTGGCATTAAGTTTTAACAAGGCCTGGGCATGTTTTTCGCTTACTACTGAGCAATTAATGTTTTTCCGAATATATTCCGGTATTTTCAATAATCGCACCTTATCGGCAATGGCTGATTGGCTGTGTCCAAGCTTGTGGGCTATTTCCTCCCTGGAAAGTCCAAGCCCGTTAATCAAGGAGTTATAGGCTTCAGCCTCTTCAATATAGGTTAGTTCCTGGTGCTGCAAATTCTCCATCAGTGATATGGCTGCTACTTCCTCATCACTCATTTCCCGAATTATCGCCGCTATTTGTATCTTACCCAGGAGGTAGCAGGCTCTAAACCTTCTTGCCCCGGTTACGATCTGGTATTTATTATCACGGGGCCTTACAATAATAGGCTCAATTAAACCATGAATCATTATAGATCGGGTTAAGTCAACCAGTCCCTGTTCATCAAATCCATGACGGAACTGTATTGGATTGCTAATAATTTGGTTCAGAGGAATATAAGTAATCTTATCTCCGTCGTCTTTGCCCAGCAGCTTTTCCAGACGTTTACGAAGCATTGGAGCACACCTCCTTATAAAGGCCTCTTAGCAGGAATCCCTACCCGACGTGGGTATTTTTCAGGTGTAGGCTTGTCCTTTCTAACGATTACTATTGCCCGATCCCGTTCTTCCATCAAGGTATAACGGTAAACATCCTCTACCAATCCACCCAGTATAGCCAGGGCGTTTTGTGCCTGGTCTGTTTCCTGCTGATAATTCCTACCTTTCCAAAGTAACAATCGCCCACCAGGACCTAGCAACGGTAAACCATATTCCAGTAGCACGTTCAGTGATGCTACCGCCCGGCTGCTGCAGAGGCTGAAACTACTTCTATATCTGCTGTCCTGCCCCAGTTCCTCCACCCGGGCACATATTACCTCCACATTAGTCAATTCCAGTTCCCGGGTAACCTCCTTTAGAAACTGACTTTTCTTATGGTCGGATTCCACCAGGGTGATATCCGCCTGGGGGCAGACTATAGCTATTATCATTCCGGGAAAACCAGCTCCGCTGCCTATATCAACCAACTTTTCAGAACTCAAGTCTAAAACGTCTTTAATTATTAAACTATCTTCAATATGTTTCTCTATCTCATAGGCCATGTTTTTTCTACTAATTAAGTTTTGCCTCTGGTTCTCCAGGGTTAGCATTTCTATGTACTTATTTACATTATATTCCATATCCGTTTCTTATTTCCTTCTTTTCTTTTCTAAAAAAATTAAAAGTATATTTATATCTGCCGGGTTAATACCAAAAACCCGGGATGCCTGTCCAATAGATTCCGGTCTTATCTGCTTAAATTTATGCCTGGCCTCATTGGATAGGCCAAATATTTCATCATAATCTATATCCGGGGGGATTAGCTTGCTTTCCATTTTTTCAAACCGCCTGACCTGCTCCTCCTGCTTTTTTATATAACCCTCGTATTTTGATTGTATTTCCAGTTGTTCCAGAATATCCTCATCCTGTTGTTCTAGCCATCCCATTTTTATATAATCGTCTATTCGTATTTCCGGACGCCGCAACAATTTCCACAGGGAAATCCGGTCTTTAAGATCAACACTACCTCGGGACTGCAAGAAATCGCTCATTTCCATATCTGCCGGGGTATAACTCTGTTCCTTTAATAGCCCTATTTCATGCTCCAGAATATTTTTCTTTTCGTTGTAAGCCTGCCAACGTTCATCACTTACTAATCCAATACTTCTGCCTTTTTCGGTAATCCTTAAATCCGCATTGTCCTGCCGTAGCAGCAGGCGATATTCCGCCCGGGAAGTGAGAAGGCGATAAGGTTCATCAATGTCTCCGGTAATCAAGTCATCCACCAGTACACCAATAAAGGCTTCACTGCGTTTTAAAACCAGGGGCTCTTCTTCCTGTACTTTCAGAGCCGCATTTATACCTGCTATTAGTCCTTGTGCCGCCGCTTCTTCATAGCCGGAGGTACCATTAATTTGCCCCGCGGTAAACAAACCCTCTACCTGTCTTGTTTCCAGGCTGGAGCGTAATTGCGCCGGCGGCAGATAGTCATACTCTATGGCATATCCGGTTCTTATGATAGCTACGTTTTCCAAACCGGGAATGCTTTTTAATACCTTTACCTGTACATCCTCGGGCAAACTGGTATTTAGCCCCTGGATATACATTTCTTCCGTATCTCGCCCTTCCGGCTCTATGAATATCTGGTGCGAGTCCTTGTGGGCAAAACGTACCACTTTATCTTCAAAAGAAGGGCAGTAACGTGGTCCCTTCCCCTTAATGACCCCGGTATACATTGGAGCCCGGTCCAGGTTATCCATAACTATTTGATGAGTAGCAGCGGTACTATGAGTGAGCCAGCATGAATACTGATCTCTTGTTACCCGGGGACTCATATAAGAAAAACGTAACGGACGGTCATCACCAGGCTGTTCAATCATTTTAGAGAAATCAACTGAACGTCGGTAGATACGGGGAGGGGTTCCGGTTTTAAATCGACCTAGCTCTAAGCCCAATTTTCTCAGGCTATCGGAGAGTTTAACAGCTGGAAATTGGTTTCCCGGGCCACCATCGTACATGACCTCACCAATTATTATGCGCCCCTTCAAATAGGTACCTGAAGTTATAACTACTGCCCGGCAATCAAACCTGGCTCCGGTACGGGTAATCACAGCGTTTACTGCTCCACCCCGGGTCTCAATTTCCTCAGCTTCGGCCATTATGATTTTTAGTCGGGGTTGGTTAAACAGGGTTTTAAGCATTTTATTATGATATTCATGTTTGTCGGCCTGGGCCCTTATAGCTTGAACTGCAGGGCCTTTACCGGTATTTATTACCCTCATCTGGATGGCCGATTGGTCAACATTAATGGCCATTTCTCCTCCCAGGGCATCAATCTCCCTGACCAACTGGGCCTTGGCCGGCCCACCAATAGATGGATTACAGGGCATCAGAGCTACATTCTCCATGCTCAGGGTAATCATTAAGGTTTCGCATCCCATACGCGCAGATGCCAGGGCTGCCTCACACCCGGCATGCCCTGCCCCGATTACAATTACATCATAACTGCCTGCATTATAAATCATGCCCGCCTCCAAAATAGATTTTTAATTCACGCGGATACCGCGGATAAGCATTTATTGTTATGCCAACTATTTACACGCGATTATGTTGCTATCAAATCTATTTCCCAATACAAAAATCATGAAACATTCTATCCAGTACCTCTTCCCGGAGGTTCTTGCCGGTTATCTCGCCCAGGGCCTCAAGGGCTCCCCAGACATCTACCCCCAGGCAATCCAGCGGTACCTGGTTTAACTCTTTTAATGCATCCTGTAAATGCTGGCTGGCTCTTATTAATGCTTCACGCTGGCGCAGATTAATCATAATTTCCAGATCATCAGATTGTAGTTTACCTCCCAGCACCATTTCTTCTATACTGTCTTCTACTTCCTCAATACCCTGTTCCTCTTTAGCCGACACCTTTATAACCTTTACCCCGGGAAAATATTGTTCCATATCCCGGTTAGTTATATTCTTCTCCTCCAGATCTTCCTTGTTAACCAGAATTATCAGATTCTGATTCTCTATGTTTCTATATATGTTAAGGTCATCATCGGTAATGCCGTCTCCTGCATCTAGTAGAAAAAGCACTAAATTAGCTTCTGCAATTACTTCCTGAGATTTTTCCACCCCAATCTGTTCTACTATATCGGAGGTGGCATGGATACCGGCTGTATCTATTAACCTCACCGGTATGCCTTTAATAATCAGCTGCTCCTCTATAACATCCCGGGTAGTTCCCGGTATGCTGGTAACAATGGCTCTATCCTTTCTTAGCAGGGTATTTAAGAGACTAGATTTGCCCACATTGGGTTTTCCACAGATAGCTATACTTATACCTTCCCGGTAAACATCAGCCCGTTTCCCAGCCCGGATGAGTCGGTTAATTACCTCCATTAATTCAAGCATTATGGTTTTTGCCCGGTTGTACTCCAAATCCCCAACCTCTTCGGGAAAATCCAAACTGGCTTCTACCATAGCGTTTAGTTCTAGCAAGCGGTCTTCCAGGGTATGGATGTATTCGCTGTTACGGCCTTTCAGCTGCTTTAAAGCCAGGTTCATGCTTTTATCGCTCTTGGCTCGAATTATTTCAATAACTGCCTCCGCCTGACTGGCATCTAGACGCCCGTTTAAAAAGGCCCTGCGGGTAAACTCACCTGGTTCGGCAATGCGGACACCCTGGTGGATAACCGTTTCCAGGCAGCGGCGGGCCGGCAACATCCCTCCATGACAATGAATTTCAATCACATCTTCACCGGTATAACTACGGGGAGCACGCATTAAAGCCAGCAAGACTTCATCTATGGTTTCCCCATCGGTGTCCATTATCCAGCCCAGGGTCAGAGAATACCCTTCTTTATTGCGTATATCAATATCATTGCGCCGGGGGCTAAAAATCTGACTGGCTTTATCTATGACCCCACTCCCACTTAACCGGATAATAGCAATCCCCCCCTCTCCTGGAGGGGTAGATATGGCAGCTATGTCGTCATACATAACCATCACCTGCCTTTAGCAATTAATGTAATATAAAGAAATGCATTGCATTTCAACCATAATTCAAAATTTAAAATTCTTAATTAACCACGTATTTTGGGTTACCCCTGAACTTTGCTATACCTATATGTCTGCTACCAGCACTCTATTTTCTTATTATTATCTTACCAAAATTCCCCGTAATCTACACAATAACAAAGCCTGAAGTTTTCCATTAAAAAAAGGCCCATTTAAGGGCCTTTTTGGCGCTCTTATTTCTTTATTGAGATAACTACCTTGCGATTTGGTTCATCCCCAGTAGAATAGGTGCTAATCTGAGGGTCGCCCTGTAAAGCGGTATGAACTATTCTGCGCTCCTGCGAACTCATCGGTCTCATTACTACGCTCTTCCGGGTTTTCTTTACCCGCTCTGATAGCCTCAAGGCCAGGGCCTCCAAAGATTCTTCTCTCTTTTTACGGTAGTCTTCTACATCCAGAACTACCCTTACCCTCTCTTCTCGGTTACGATTAACTATCAGTCCCAGTACAAATTGTACTGCATTAAGGGTTTCCCCTTTACGCCCTATAAGTAATCCCATATCTTTACCGGTTATATTTATCCTTACCCTGCCTTCTTCCCATTCCACATTGTTTATATGGTAATCCAATTTCATCTTGTTAAGAAGGTCTTCCAGTGCGTGGCGCACATCTTCTTCCGGCTTTTCTCTTACCGAAACCTTTACTATCGCAGGTTTCTTAACTAAACCCAGTAGTGCTGTACTTGGTTCCTCCATAACTTCAATAATCACATCATCAATCTCACAGCTTAATTCATCCAGGGCGGCCTTAATGGCTTCATCAACGCTTTTTCCCTTTTTTTCTATGCTTTGGACTTCCATTCTTCTTTCCTCCTTTGTCCCTCCCTGCTACCTTTTCTTTGGTGGAAGCCTTAGGTTCTACTGTTTCCACTACTTTTCCTTCCGCCTCTACACTTAATTCTATCCCAGTTCCCGTTGCAAGTTTGGCTCTTTGGTGCGAGTAGTTTACATATAGTTGCTGCAATATCCCGATTAGGTTAAAAATTACCCAGTATAAGGGCAGGCCTGCAGGCATTGTGGCAGCTATCCAGGCCATAAAAAGTGGCATAAAGTACAGCATTGATTTTTGGGTGGGGTCTTTGGTATCTACCATGGTAACTCTTTGTTGTATATAGGTCGTAAGTGCTGCCAAGACTGCCAGAATAAAATAGGGGTCTTTTGCTCCTATGTTGGGTATCCACAAAAAACTGGCATGCTCGGCAAGTTTGAAATTAAAATGCAATAATGACTGGTAAAATGCTATAAATATGGGCATCTGAATAATTAATGGCAGACAGCCCCCAAATGGATTTACACCATTCTCCTTATACATCTCCATAACCTTGACCTGCATAGTCTGAGGGTCGTCCTTATATTTCTCCTGCAGATATTTAAGCTTGGGTTGTATTTCCTGCATCCCGCGCATTGATTTCAGCTGTTTTTGGGTAATCGGAAACAGCACCAGCTTAATAGCTATGGTCATAAAAATTATTGCCAGTCCATAATTAGGCACACCCAGGCTTACTGTTAATCCATACATAAATTGGATTACATCAGCAAACCACTGTACAAACGAATGCCACAAAACTACTCCTGCGTATCATTACTGATAGCAGGGTTCACCTCCCTTAGTGCTCTAAGCTAAGCGAATATTGCCCTGCCTCTTAATCGGTCATCTTTATCCGGTTAAACCCCCGGCGCATTTCAAATAGTAGCCCGGCTAAAAAGGCTTGTCTTAATCTAGTCCTGGCTTTTACGGTACCGGGTCATATCCACCATTATTATACGGATGACACCTGGATATTCTTTTTGCAGCTAACCATCCTCCTTTAATCGCTCCATATTTCTCAATCGCCTCAATGGAATAACTTGAACAGGAAGGATAAAAACGGCAAGAAGGAGGCTTTAAAAAGGTGGCTTTTTGATATATTTTTATTAAAAAAATCATTAATCTTTTTAACATAACCGGGCCTTCTTCATCACCGAATAAAAATCTTTTTCTATCCTATTATAATCAGCCCCAACTATACTTTGCCGGGCTATCATTACAATGTCATGTCCCTCGCTTAACTTCCCTCGGCTTTCCCGGGCTATAGCCCGTAGCCGTCGTTTGGCTTTATTCCGCTTAACTGCGTTACCTACCTTCTTACTAGCCACAACTCCAAAGCGGTTCTTGCCCATGCCATTAGCAATGATATATGCGATTAAATATTTTCCTGGAACTTTAAGGCCTTTTCGGTATGTATGCTGATAATCCTTGCCCTTGCTTATACGAAATATCCGGTTAAGCATAGCTGACCTCTTTTCCCAGGTAAAATAATAGGTCGCAAATACGACCTATGCAGATAAGGACTTTCTACCTTTCTTTCTCCGATTAGCCAGTATCTTTCTACCACTGGCGGTAGACATCCGTTTTCTAAAACCGTGCTCTTTTTTTCTCTGCCGGTTTTTAGGTTGAAATGTTCTCTTCATTATTTCCAAGCCTCCTCGATTTTTCCAGCACTTTATAATTATATTGATTGCATGCCCTTAATGTCAAGATTTCATCGCTTTGTAAATACTTCTAAAATCTTTGCCAATCTGCTATGATTATACTATATTTTCATCTATCACCCTAAGTACTCTGCTTATATTTTGCATTATCCCCGACAATATCCACAATATTTGTTTTTTCAACAGCTATTTTTTCCACAAGTACACAGGAGGAATTATTAATGACCCAGGAATTTAACTTTTCAGCCATCTGGAATCAAGTGTTACAATCACTGGCTGAGGAGATAGATGCAAGTAGTTTTGACATCTGGTTTTCCATGGTTAAATTTGAAACAGTTCGTAACGGTCGAGTATATGTCAGTGTTCCTAATTCTCTTACTAAAGAATGGATTGAATCCCGTTATCTTGGTAACCTGCAGAATAAATTGCGTAGCCTTACTAACCAGGAAATCGAACTAGTTCTTAACACTGAATCTCAGATTGAAAAAGAGGGCATGTTTCCCGCACTTAATCACAAATATACCTTCGATACTTTTGTGGTTGGTAATAGTAATCGTTTTGCCCATGCAGCCTGTTATGCAGTGGGGGAATCTCCTTCAAAAGCTTATAATCCGCTTTTTATTTATGGTGGTGTAGGCCTGGGGAAAACTCATTTGATGCAGGCAATTGGCCATCATATTATAAAGAAAAGACCTGGCTATACCGTGGTATATGTATCTTCTGAAAAATTCACTAATGAGCTTATTAGCTCCATTAAGGATGATAATATGGCCGGTTTTCGCAATAGATATCGCGGGGTAGACGTATTATTGGTAGATGATATTCAGTTTTTAGCCGGCAAAGAAAGAACCCAGGAAGAGTTTTTCCACACCTTTAATACCCTTTATGAATCTGATAAGCAAGTAGTTATATCCAGTGATAGGCCTCCGCGTAATATTCCTACTCTAGAAGATCGCTTACGCTCTCGCTTTGAGTGGGGATTGATAACTGATATTCAGCCCCCGGATCTGGAAACCAGGGTAGCTATATTAAGGAAAAAAGCCCAAACTGAAAATTTTAATGTTCCCTATGATATACTGGACTATATTGCTAATTACATTGACAGTAATATTCGTGAGTTGGAAGGGGCCTTAGTGCGTTTAGTAGCCTACTCCACTATAACTAATAAACCCCTTGATATGACTACTGCCACTGAGGCTTTAAAAGATATACTACCGCCACCCCAGCCTAAGAAGATAACTATAGAATCTATTCAAAAAGCGGTTTCTACTTTTTATGGTATTGAAATAAGCGAACTATTATCGAAAAAACGTAATAAACATGTGGTTTATCCCCGTCAGATAGCTATGTACCTCTGTCGCCGCTTAACTGATGCCTCATTTCCCCAAATCGGGGAACAGTTTGGAGGGCGCGATCATACTACAGTTATGCATGCTAATGAAAAAATAGAGCTAAATTTACAAACTGATGGGGAACTAGCCGCTGCGGTTAATGATTTATGTAAAAAAATAGATCCCAACTTTATTACTTGACCAAGGTTTGTTTTCCACAACTTTATCAAGGGGGACAAGCTAGCTTTCTATCGGTCTTTCTAGAGGTTATCCACATATTCAACCGCCCTACTACTACTACTACTAAGTTGTTAATAAAGAAATAAATAAGATAAGGTCCACCCAGTGGTCAAAAAGTTATTGGAGGTAAGCTATTATGAAAGTAACTATGGAAAAAAGGGATTTATCTTCTCTTACCACTTTAGTTTATCGAGCAGCATCCACTAAAAACACTATACCGGTACTAGCAGGATTATTAATTGAAACCAGTTCAGATAAAGGACTGGTAATGACCGCAACCGATATGGAAATAGGGATTAAAGCCTCAAGCAGTAGTGTAGAAATAATCGAACCTGGTTCCGTACTGGTAAACGCCCATTACTTTGCGGATTTTATTAAACTTTTACCAGATGGCCCCGTTACTCTGGAACTAAACAAGGATAAGGCTAAACTTAACATAAACTACGGACGCTCATCCGGTTCCATTAATACCTACCGGGATTATGAATATCCTGATTTGCCCCTGGATAAAATGCAGACCAAGATGAGCATTGCCCAGAGAATCCTTAAAGAAGCCTTACGAAAAACTTCCTTTGCTGCTGCCGCTACTCATTTTCGCCAGGTTTTTACCGGAGTTCTTTTTGATATAATAGACAGTAATACTCTTAAAGTAGTAGCTTCAGATACTCATCGCCTAGCTTGTTTTACCCATGTCTTGAAAGAAGACGAACTAGAACCCTTTAAATTTATTATCCCTACCCGTTCGGTTAACGAATTATTACGTATACTGGATGATAATGATGAAGTTATAACTATTGCTTTTAGTGAAAATAACGTTATATTTGCTAAGGATAATTTTATACTTCTTTCCCGTTTGATTGAGGGGCAGTATCCTAACTATGACCAGGTTATACCTGCAACCTTTAGTACCTCATTAGCAGTTAATACCGTAGTTTTAGCCAATACTTTGGAAAGAGCACGGACTATGCCCACTGACGATAAACTTAAAATTCAATATGTTCGTTTTAATATCAACCAAAACGAAATAACGGTAAATGCTTATTCCGAGATGATGGGTGAGATAGAAGAGGTAATCGAGGACCTAAAGCTTAGTGGGGATGATGATATCCAAATAGCTTTTAACACCAATTATTTTCTTGATGTCATAAAGATTTTGGCCAATGAATGTGAAGAAATAAAAATAGAATTATCAGGTGCACTAGGACCGGCACTAATTCAGAATCCCAAAAAAGATAATTATCTGTATGTTCTGGTTCCCCTGCGTACAACCAACTAGGAGAGTGATTTTCATACTTTGAAACTTAGGCAAGTAGAAGCCAGAGATTTTCGTAATATTGCTCGGTTAGACTACCATCCCGGAGCTGGTTTAAACATATTGTTGGGAGATAATGCTCAGGGCAAAACTAACATAGTAGAATCAATTTACGTACTAAGTACCGGTAGTTCCTTTCGTACTGGCCAGGATAAGAACATGGTTGCGTATGAGAAAGAAGCTTTCATTTTACGTGGTCGTTATGACTACAACGGTAGAGATTTCGAAGCAGTTTTAAATTATAATTTAAAAGCAGGAAAAAACTTTACCCTTAACTCCAAAAAAACTAGTTTTAATAATAACGATCGTCTGAGGGTGGTACTTTTTACTCCAGACGATTTGTATTTAATTAAGGGTTCACCAGGAAAGCGGCGACAATTTCTGGATTTTATCCTGGGACAAATAAAAACTGAATATGATTATAATTTAGCTAATTATGTAAAAATATTAAAAAAGAGGAATTTATTATTAAAAAGAGAACAATCTAATACCAGTTCCTTTAAAATTATTGAAGAAGTATTCATAGAAAATGCCGCCCGGGTAATACTGGCGCGAATAAACCTCATAAGTATCCTGGATGAAAGCAGTTCCTCAATTTACCAGGAGATAAGCAATGAAGGTCAGCTAAAAATCAGATATGCACTTTCATTTCCCGTTGATAGTGGTAAAATTAATCTGGATATCTTAAAAGTGGCTCTAAAAAAACAGATACAAGAAAAAGCAGAGCAAGAGATTAGAAGAAGGAGCAGCCTGGTCGGCCCTCACCTGGATGATATGCATATCTACCAGGATGGTAGAATGGCAAGGTATTTTGCCTCGCAGGGTCAACAGAGGAATATTGCTGTGGCCTTGAAGCTGGCAGAACTTTATACTTTCAGGAAAATAAGCGGTTTCTATCCAGTTTTCGTACTGGACGAGGTATTATCCGAGCTTGATGCCCAAAAAAGGCAATTGCTGCTGGATCACCTGCAGGAAGCAGAATTTCAAAGTTTCCTGACTTCAGTCCATTTAAATGATATAGAATATAGCCGGGCAGCAGTTTCTGTGGTAGAAAAAGGCGAACTACAATGAAAGGGGCACTACTTATGTACATTCATCTGGGAAACAATCATATTATTTCTTCGCAGAATATTGTAGCAATATTAAATATTGGACCCCCAAGATCAGAAGATCTTACAGATATTATCGATAATGCCAAACTGGATAAAAAACTAATAAATATTAGCGAAAAGGGCAAAGAAAAAGCCCTGATTGTTTGTGATAATAAAGTTTATTTATCGCCCATTTCATCTACTACTCTTTATAAGCGGGCATTCAGTCACTACAAGGAGGTTTAATTTTGAACGGGGAAAATGGTTACAATGCCTCTGATATTCAGATACTGGAAGGTTTAGAGGCGGTTCGCAAAAGACCGGGTATGTATATTGGATCAACAGGTCCCAAAGGTTTGCATCACCTGGTTTTTGAACTTGTAGACAATAGCATAGATGAGGCAGTAGCAGGCGACTGTGACCAGATAGATGTGGTTATTCATCCTGATAATAGTGTCAGCGTAAGCGATAATGGTCGGGGAATCCCAGTAGACGAGCATCCGCTCATGGGTATACCCGCTCTCGAGGTTATATTGACCACCCTGCATTCGGGCGGAAAATTTGGAGGCAGTGGTTATACCATATCCGGAGGCCTGCATGGGGTAGGTATGTCCGTAGTTAGTGCTCTATCCAGTCGTATGGAGGTAACGGTTAGACGAGATGGACACCTCTATACTCAAACTTATTCCAAGGGCAAACCAGTGGAAGCGCTAAAAGAAGTGGGAGATACAGATGAAACTGGCACCTGTATACGTTTCTATCCTGACCCAGAAATATTTGAAGAAATAGTATTTGAAAAGGAAATAATCATCCAACGCCTGCGGGAACTATCTTTTCTTAACCGAGGCCTGAAGATAATTTTTACCGATGAAAGGGAAGAGGAAATCTTTAAAAAGGAGCTGCATTACTCCGGGGGACTGCGTGACTTTGTGGCTTATGTAAACAAAAAGAAGGAAGTAATAAATAGTGACCCGGTTTATTTTGAAAAAAAGAAAGAGGACGTTATTGTCCAGGTAGCAGTTCAGTATAATAGCGGATATAGTGAGAACCTGTATTCTTTTGCTAATAATATCCGTACCCAGGAAGGCGGCACCCATGAAATGGGTTTTAAAAATGGCCTCACCCGGGTGGTTAACGAGTATGCTAAAAAGAACAATATTCTTAAAGAAAATGATACCAACTTGAGCGGTGAAGATATTAGAGAAGGAATGGTCGGGATTATATCAGTGCTGGTAAAAGACCCCCAGTTTGAAGGCCAGACCAAGACTAAATTGGGTAATACTTATATCAGAGGTATAGTCGAGAGTACGGTATACGAAAACATAGAGGATTATCTCAATGAAAATCCGGCCATAGCAAAAAAAATTCTGGAGAAAGCTGTATCAGCCCGCCGGGCACGGGAAGCGGCCAAAAAGGCCCGGGAACTGACCCGGCGTAAAAGCGCCCTGGAATCAACTGCTTTGCCAGGTA
>CAZUFR010000002.1:0-37999 GCA_964619655.1 uncultured Syntrophomonas sp.
AATGTTCAGCAATTTTCTTACTGCTAGAAATCTTATCCCACCATTGCTCCAGCAGCGTACGTAGATCCTGGTTATATTTGTTATACACCTGGAGGTTAAGCGCGGTAGGAGGAAAAAATACCTGGTTTAAAGCATGACGGTAGGTATTAACATTGATTGTATAAGTATTGGGGGTATCAAAGCCATCCACCGCATCCTTAAAGACCAGTTCATAATCCTGTCCCCGCATGTTTTCCTTAACTACAATGATAATAGCCGGTTCTACCATAGCATTTTGGAAGACATTCTCGGTTTTAATGATTTCCAATACCCGGTTATCCTGGAACAAACGGCGCAGGTTCTGTTTAGTTTGGATGGTAAAATAGGTGTTGGAACTGATATAGGCAATGATGCCGCCCTTGCGGGCAATATCGAAGGCTTTGACAAAGAAATAATTATACAGATCATCGGCCATACCATAAACAGCCCGATAATAAGCCTGGAATTCTTTATCTACCATCTTATTGGAAACATAAGGGGGATTACCGATTACAACATCAAAGCCCCCGTTATCTCGGTCAAACACCTCATCAAAATGAAGACGCCACAGCATGAACGGTCGATGGTTGGAAAGGCGGTATTGCTCCACTTCTTTAACCAGTTCCTCTTTACCCTGCTCTTTCAAGGTACTGCGAATAAAATCCCAGACCAAATCCTCTATCTGGATTTTCAGTTTGTCCTTTTCCGCTTTGTCGGTGGCATTGAACAGCTGGGCGCGTTTCTGCTGCAGCTGCTCCTTTTTCGATCTGCTGCTGTCGCCCAGACCTTCAAAGGCCAGATTACCAACAACAGCTTTCTGCCCGCCTTTCAGCAGGGATTTCAAGTCTTTCAGCTTTTTGTTGTAATGCTCTAATTCCTCCCGGATATCTTGTTGCTGTTGCTTATCCGGCCGCTTTTGTTTAAAGGTGGTCAGATAATCGGCGCTTCTCTCTTTAATACGGGTTTCCAGTTGCATGATTTCTTCTTCCAGATTAACTACGGTTTGAACAGCCAGTTCCTGGTCATACAAGGTAATCCCTTTGTAATTTTCCAGCAAGCTATCGCCCTGCATAATTTTATAATCCAGGTTGGGCAGGGGGCTTATATTCTTAACATTTTCCTCGTCTACCACCAGAGATAACCATAAGCGCAGTTTGGCTATATCCACCGCACTAGCATCAATATCTACCCCATATAATGACGTTTCAATAGCATGGCGTTTGAAATAATAAGGAGTCCGCTTCTGCTCATCCTTCAGGTATTTGGTCAAAATACCCCGAACCCGGACAATTTCCTGCATCATCCCCACCGGAAATGCTCCGGAGCCGATAGCCGGGTCACAGATTTTTATATCTGCCAGCAGCTTGTCTACAATAGCAGCATGTTGGACTATGCTCTCCGGTAACATGAAATCCCGGTAGTCGCGGTTATCTGCCTTCAGGTTCCCTGCTATAACCGCCTGATTTATTTCCTGGAAGTGTTCCGCCCAACGCACCAGGTAAATGATATCATCATATGCTATTTTACCGGCCAAATTACGGGCCAGATAATTAATCAGGCACTGTTGACAGATGTAATGGACAATCTGGCGCGGGGTGTAAAAGGCTCCTTTAGCCTTTTGGTCAGCCGAATCCAGTAATCTTTCAAATACCTTGCCCAGCATTTCCGGGTCAACCGCCACTTCCTTTTCCAGGGGTTCATCTTCCTTGACGGTAAAGTTATAGCGATCAAAAACAGTAAATATTTCTGCAAACAGGGAATTGGGTAAAAGTATATCGATATTCTCCCAATCATAATTCTTTATGGGTTCAAATAAACCGCCATTTAAGAAGGGGATACGGCAGTCCAGCATACACCAGTCCTGCTCTTTACGCCTGTCCACCGCCAGGGTGTAATAAAAAAGCGGTTCTAGAATATCGTTAAAAAAGTTATGATAATTCCTCTTTTCAAACAGATGGTACAGAAAATCGCGGGGGCCGCTTCCCCAGTCGGCCGGTTGTCCGGTTTCATCCCGACCTACCCCCAGCCAGCCTTTTTTTTGCAGAAAATAAAGAAAAACCAGCTGGCCTAAAAGTTTTTTAGCAAAGTCACCGCAGTTAACTTCCTTGGACTCAAATTCCTGCCGGATAGCGTCATCCCGTTTTACCATACGCTCCAGTTCTGCACTTATTTTTTCAAACAACTGCTTGTATTCCAGGAAAAACTGGTCGGTTACCCGTTCAATGCTGAATGCCTCTTCTATGGTTTTGATATTCGGTCTTTTTTCATCGCCCATCAGCAGCGGAATGAGATGCTGCTGGGCGGTGTGACTGGGTTCGTTGCTTCCTACCAGGAAAGAATAGCGCCGGGCTTCGGTCAGTTCTTTTTTTATTCTGTTTTTACCGGTTGAGGAATCCAGACTGGAACTGAGGCAGACAAAAGAAAAACGCCATTCCGTTGATTCATCGGTCTGGAAAGCTGCCAGAGCGGCATCTTTATCAAACTTGTTTAAATACCAGGCAATAAAGTTGCGCTGTGAAACCCGGGCCCGCTCTAAAGCTGTTTCTCTTTTTAGATACACCACCAATACGTCCATCACCTGACCCTGGGGATCGATGTATTTTCCTATACGCTGGTATTTTTTCACCTGGTCGCTAAAGGGTGTCGGTATGTAAGCTCCGGCCCGGGGACGCGGAAAAGGTTTAACTTCGATATCTAACAGGTTGCGAATAAAATAACTGAAGCGCGCCTCATTAAAGTCATTTTCGAATGTTTCCTGCACTATTTTTTGGGCTTCATCATAATTCATATCTCTGTACCCCCCTGCAGGTATTCCGATAAAATTACTTCCCGGCGCTCTCCCCCCTGTCCGCCGGCCGTTTCGGATTTTCCGGTGAGCACCGCCGGGGGGATATTTTTACGTAAGAGGCCCAGAATCCTCAGCGGGGTCACCTGGTCTTTTAATTTATCCAGCTCCTGCTTAATACGCTTGGCAGTATTGCGAGCTATTGCGCCATCTTCCAGCACCCGGCGTACGTCCTGTAAAAAATCTTCATCTTCATCGGTATAACCAGGATAGTAACGAATATCATTGGTTTTCAATAATTGCATGATATATTTTTCATTGGATCTGCCTCCCCCGCGGCTTTTAGCCCGGTATTCCCCGGAATTAGCCAGGTCGAAAGCTTCTTTGTTAAATTCCAGCAATTCATAGTAATAGCGGGGGATATTTATTCGCGGTGACCCGGGTTTACAGTCAAGCAAATCAGCCGCTTCAAAAAAGCTGATTTCATGGGCTTCCTCGCCTCCGGTTATAAATATGCGTTTGAGGTGTCCCTTACGGAAAAAGGTTATTAATTGATCACCCTTGTTTTCCGGCAAGGCTCTACCGGAACGAGCTTTACGGGGCAGTTTCTTGATGCGTTCAAACAGGGCCGGATCCTGATCCCGCAATTGCCGCAATAACTGCAATTGCTCCAATTCAGTCCGTTCCTCTTCATCTTCCCCCTGCAGCAAATTTTTATCGTTAAGGCGCCGGTATAATTCCGCCCCCAGGATATCATGGGTAGTTATTACTTCTTCATCAGTCAGATAACGGGCATCTTCTCCCAGGGCATCGTGAAACGCCTGTATCTTGGTCTTGATATTCTCCTCCAGTCCCAGTTCCTTATCCGCCTGCGCGGTGGGGAAAAAATTAAATATTAAAATGCGCTGGTGAGCGGTACCTACTCTGTTGATCCGTCCTACCCGCTGTAAAACCCGGGTGGGATTCCAGGGCAGGTCATAGTTGATTATTATATTGGAGCGGTGCAAGTTTACGCCTTCAGCCAGTACATCCGTAGTTATCAGGATTTGCACTTCATTAGCCGGGTTTTCATAACCGGCATCAAAGTTTGCCCGGATCAGGTCTTTAGACAGGTTTACACTTATAGCCGGAGTCCCGGTATGTTTCCAGCCGCCGGCACTGCAATAAAAAAATGTTTTTCCGGGATATTTTTGGTCGAGGTGCTCCAGCAGATATTCGCCGGTTTCTCGGGACTCGGTAAATATAATTAGTTTCCGCCTTTTTAACAGCTTGTTTTTGCCAAGCTGAAGCATGAGTTCTTCCAGCTTGGGATCTCCGGTCACCTGGTTCCATAGTTCCTGCATGGTTTGCAGCATCTCATAATCTTTAACCAGGGAGTAGATAAATTCATCACGGAATAATGAGGCATCATATTTTTCTACTTTTCCCTTATCCACCAATTCCAGCAAACGTAATTCATCATCGTTTTCCAACAGGCTGAAAACGTCTATTTCCCGACTTATATATACTGCCCCGCCCTGATACATGGTAATAAAATTATCGTAAGATTGCACGAAGCGATCCAGGGTTCTACGGAAAGCATGAAAACTGCTTTCCAATCGTTTCACCAGCACACTTTTCATAAAGCCGCCCAGATTGAGCTGAGATTGTTTTTCGAATTCCGGCAAAGGCTCTTTCAGATACAGCAAGGGAGTATAGCGCGAGTAACTCAGACCTTTTATCAGCTCAATAGTCTGATTGAAAATAGCATCAGTAGTGCGGTCAAATTCATATACCAGACGCTGGGGATCTTCCATCTCCGGAAAAAACAGGCCCTGCTGCTCTATATCTTCAGCAAAGTATTTCTGAATAGAGCTGCGGGTTCTCCTGACCATTACATACTTCAGTATTTTTTCCCGGATTTCCCGGGAAGCCTTTTTTACCGCCTGGACATGCTCGGGATCGCCTTTGGGATATTTATTGATCCCGGATTTCAGGGTTTGGAAGAAATGTTCCAGGTCGGGAATTCCGGGAATGGTTGAACGTTTAGGAGTCTGAAACAGTTTTAACTGAGAAAATATATCATCTATCTTGTTATTTAGCGGTGTGGCCGATACCAGTATTACCTTTTTGCCAAAACAGATTTGATGCAGCTGTTCATATCCCTGGGTAATTTCATTTCTAAAACGGTGGGCTTCATCTATAAATACATAGTCATATTTGAAGTGACCGGAGTCAATAACTTCATCCAGTTTGCCCAGGGATACTACCTTGAAACTGCGAATACCGAAATCAAAAAAAGTGTCATACCAGTAATCTTTAAGTATGGGTGGGCACACTATCAGTATTTTTCCAGGCAGCTGTTGGGCTAAAAGAGCAGAGATATAAGTCTTACCTAATCCTACTACATCGGCTAAAAATACCCCGTTATGGGCCTCCAGGATTTTCCTGGCGGAAACTACGGCTTGTTTTTGGTATTTTAACTCCATAAACCCCGGAGGCAGGTATGTTTCAATGTCCTCATCAATATTGAGGTCTTCTTTGAGATATTCATATAGAAACTTCAGATAAATCTCATACGGAGAAATGCTGTCGTTCAGCCAGGTATGGTGGTTAATAGTTTCCACATATTCCTGGGATATATCTACCGCATCCCGCCATAGCAATTCAAACTTGTTAAGGGCAAAATCAACATCGGCGCTATTTTTTAATTCTACGTTAAATTCGTAGTTATCGATTAATCCGGATTCGGAAAAATTACTGGACCCGGTAATTACTCTGCCGTAATCAATTTGTTCTTCCGTAAATCGACTGATATATACTTTGGCGTGTATATTGGCACTGGGGTATGCTTTTATCTCCATCTTACCTGAGCTTAAGAATTCAATGAATTTTTTTACCCCGATTTCTACCTCATGGTTATCCTCGGAGTTATCCATTTCATTTACCAGCGCCCGGGAAAAGTTTCCCCGCGTATTTTTATGGGATTCAAAATATATTTCATTTCGGTCTCTGTACGTCTCTATGATTTCATAAGCCTTCTGGTCAATATTTAAACCCACCAGGATTCTTATCTTTTCCACTCCGGCAAGCGCCTCATACAGATTATAGAAACCGCTGGTGCGGAAATAACCAACCAGCACGTCAAAAAACTGAACATGTTTCAGGGTTTTCTTGAAGCGCTCCAGCAGCGTGGCTCCCGGTTCATTGGTAAAAAAGGTCAGATCGTTGTGCACCCTTAATCTTCCCCCCCACATTGTTTGCTTATCACTTAATTCAACATAATAAAGTAATTTCCTTCCATTAGTCGGTTTTTACGTGGTCCGCTCAACTTCGGCCAGTTTTAATCTCGATTCCAGGGGTCTATATAATTAAACCAGGTTCTGTACCTGGTTTAGAAAAAATATAATACCTTTGGGGGAAATCTCTGTGTCTATGGGAATTGTGTTCTTTTTTTTGAAGAAACAAGACAACTCGCATTGTAATATCTATATGTAGCGCTTCCTTACTCTATTAGTTATCTTATATATCCCTCTACCGGACCAGCCAGCTATAATCCTGCCTGCAATCCGCAATATAGTCAACGTATACTGTCTGGTCTTTAATCTGATATAAAACCAGATACCATTTTTCCACGAACATCTTGTGATATTTATTTGGTGGGATAAATTCTGCCTCCAGAAATGGAAAACGCTCCGGCATTTGGTGAAGAGAACGAATAGCATTCATCAGGTCGTTTTTTACCTCACGGGCGGCGGTGGGACTTTTCTGGGCCAGAAAACGAATATGGCCCGCCAGCATCTGACGAGCACGATCGGAAACAATCACCTTATATTGAGGCGTCTTTTCCATGCTCCACCTCATCAATAATGCCATCCAGATAGCTGTCCAGCTCTTCCGGTGTCACTCCGTTATATCCAGCCAAACGGTCTTCTTCAACAGACAAAAGTTCTTCACGCAGCTTGAGCATTTTTTCGCGGCGGGTAAACGCCTCTATATCCATAACTACAAGATCACCCTCGCCGTTTTTCGTAAGATACACCGGCTCCCCAGTGGACTTGCATAAAGCCGCAATTTCATTGTAATTCTGCCTGATGCTTGCGGATGGTTTAATCTGCATGTCATCAACCCCTCGTAGTAACATTCTAACCATATAATACTACTTTCATGCTATGATATCAATCAACATTTGGGCACAGCCTTTGAAGCCCATTATGAAGCCTCAATACACTGTATATCGTCATTTCCGGGATTATTTACCCGGTTGGATACTGGATAGGCGTCTTCCACCTCTCATGTTTTTACCTCCATGCGCTCGCGTACCAGGAGGCTGTAGACTACCGGGATTATGACCATAGTAAGCAGGGTGGCTATCAGCAGGCCGAAAATTATAGCAATAGCCAGGGGAACAAAAAGACTGCTACCGGACAAAGCCAGGGGCACCAGACCTATGGTGGCGGTCACTGCACTGAGGATAATAGGACGGAATCTGCGTTCTACTGCATCTTCGCAGGCTTCTTCCACAGCCAATCCCCGCGCTCGAGCATCATTTATAAAAGCGATGAGCAGGATAGCGTTGCGGATTACTAATCCGGTAAGGCTTACCATACCAATAAAGGCCATAAAAGAAAGAGGCTGACCAAGTAGCAAAAGTCCCAATATCGAGCCAATTAAGGCCAGGGGGATAGTAAGGAATATAACCAGTGGTTGTATGAAAGAATGGAACTGTATAACTAATATTAAATAAATTAGTAAAAGGGCCAAAAGTGCACCCCGGGTCAGGATGCCAAAATTATCTTTGATTTGTTTATACTCACCATCATAGAGGAGACTAACTCCCAGTAAATCGGCAGAGGATAATTTATCTTTAAGTTCTCTTTCGATTTCTACGGCACTGTAGCCTGGTCTTATATCACTTCTTACTTTAATAGAGTTTTGACCATCATATTTTTTAATGCTAGACAACTGCGGTTTAATCTCGATGCTAGCGATTTCTTTAAGGGGAACGCTGCGGTTGGAGTAAGCAGATTTAATACTAAAGTTCTCTAGCTGCTGACGAAAATCTATATCCGAGCGCAACAGAATATCATATTGCTCCCCCTTCTGGCGTAATACTGAAGCCTGTGCACCCTCCAGGGCCAGACTGGTCTGGCGTTGAATATCATAGTTGCTAATGCCCAATCGACTGGCTTTTTCAGCATCCGCCTGAACAACTAATTGCTGTATTTCTTTTTCCCCATCATCTTCAACATTGCGAGAACCAGGTATTTGTCTTAGTTTATTCTTAATCAACTGGGCTACCTGGCGCAAGTTTTCCCGCTGTTCTCCACTTATTCTCACCTGTACCGGGGCTACCGGAAAGGCTTTTTCCAACAATTTCACCTTGATATTACCGGCACTAATCTGGCTGTCCAGTTTTTCCTGGAGGTAACTGGCCAGTTCCTCGTTGTTTTGAAAACGTTCACCCCGCTGAGATCGGATGCGCAGCATGACCTGGGCAAAATCTTCAGCTTGTGGGGAAACTGGCAGCGTTATATAGAACTTGGGTACACCACTGCCTACTGAACTGGTATAGGCTAACACTTCTCCTTCCTGGGAAAGAATATCTTCCACCTGTACCAGCAATTCTTCGGTCCTGGCCCGGGTAGACCCCGCCTGAGCATTAATATCAATATATAACAGGTCCTTGTCTACCGAGGGGAAGAACTGCAAGCCCATAAAAGTAAGCGCATATACAGCCAGACCAAAAATAAGCAGGGAAGAAATAATAGCAGTCTTTTTTCTGGCCATACTCCCGTGTAATAAATAAGCAAAAAAGTTCCTCAGCCACTCATCGCGCCGATGCTGGCCCGCACTAAAAAAGCGATAGGCCATAGCCGGGGTAATAAGCATAGCTACAACATATGAAGCAGCCAGTGATATTAAGACAATCTGAGGTAAACTCTGGAGAAATTCCCCCGGTGCTCCGGGAAGTACGAATATAGGAGAAAAGGCAATAATAATGACCAGGGTGGCGGTAAGAATAGGTATGGCTGCCTGTTTAAGCCCCTGCAGACAGGCTTCCATTCGGTTCAGGCCCTTATCCAAGCCTACCTGGATGGCATCTACCATTACAATAGCATCATCGACCAGGATGCCCAGAACAATAATCAAGGCGGCAATCGATATTTCGTGTACCTTGATTCCCAAAAGGTACATGGCCATAAAACTGAGCATAATAGATAGCGGAATAGCAGTAGAAGCTACCAGGGCATTTTTCCATCCCATTCCCAGCAGCACTACGATTATAACTAGAATTATGCCTTCCAATAGATTACGCAAGAAACGGTAGATGTTTTTGTTTACTTCGTCAGGCTGAAATAAAACCTGGTCTATCAACAGGTCATGGGGAGCTTCACTTTTTAGTTGTTCCAATTCATCCTGAACCTTTTCTCCTACCAGGATAATATTCTCTTCCGATTCAAAATAACCGGTTAACAAAAGAGCCGATTGGCCGTTGTGCCTAATCAGGGGACGGTCGGGTTCAACTTTCCAGCGAATGTTGGCGATGTCTTTTAGTCTTTTTACACTCCCGTCTGGCGAAACCCCTATGATACTGTTTTCAATATCATCCAGGGAATTAAACCAGCCAGGAATTTGGACATTAGTCTTAATGCCTTTTTCTATAATGGCTCCTGGTGGAATCACCACATTCTGGGCCTGCAGAATTTTAAATATTTCTTCCAGGGACAACCCGCTTGCGGCCAGGAGAGCATGGTCGATTTCCACCTCTATCCGCTTTTTTTCTTCCCCAAAGGTTTCAAACCGGGCTATCCCTTCTACCTGCTCCAGCCTTTTTTTGAACTTCTCGGCCATAGCCGCGAGTTCTTCCGGATTATAATGCTGCCCGGAAAGACTGATGATAATTCCTGCGGTTTCCGCCAAATCGGTATTGATTTGAACGGGTAGGCACTCCGGGGGCAGTTCTCTTTGGCTATCCGTTAAAATTCGGCGCAGTTCATTCCACGATTTTTCCACCGGGGCATCGTTTTGCAGCTGTAGCACTACCACGGAAACACTATTCTTGCTATAAGACTCACTGAAATCATAGGCAGGTAGCTTACGAATATTGCTTTCAATTACCCGGGTTACCAGCCTTTCCACTTCCTGAGGTGAGCCTCCGGGATATATAGTGCTAATCAAAGCTACCGGGGCAGAAACCTGCGGGCTTTCTTGCTTGGGCAGGAGGTAATAGCTGTAAAGGCCCAGAACCAGGCTGAGAATAATAAAAAGCGAAATAAATCGGCTGCTGGCAATTATTTTAGATAGAATCCTCCGAATCATCTTTTCCCCTCAATTCATAAGAGCGCTAGTTTCTATTAATATGGCCTTATTTATTGTTGGTGATTCGAGGGGATTAAGATTTATTATATCAGCGCTTTCTCCAGCTGTCTGATTAAAAAGCATTCCTGTAATCCATGAAATGGTCTTTGAAAATTAAAAAACCCCCTGATATGATTTGAGTGTGCCAAGCAAAACGCACAAAAATCACAAAATCAGGAGGGTTTTAAGCATTGAGGCCATTTGCAAGAACAAGCGATTTGACAATGTTATCGTAGGAATGGAGCCCACAGGTCTTGGCTTTACCTGAATATATACTGGGTGTGCTGGGACTCCATGGCCCTGGTGATATAGCGGCTAAAGGGGTAAAAGGCCAGAATTAACATTAATAATGTAGGCAAGATGATGATTAGAAAAGAGTGATCGGAAAAGAGACTATGATTTAGTCCGAAAAGCAGGGGTAAATGGAACAGTTGGTAAAGCCAGACCTTACTTCCCGCTTCACCTGCCGGGGTGGCGGCAGCAGCAAAATACAGATACGATATTATCAAACTGGGCACAATATAGGAGAAGATTACTCCCATACCCTGCCCCAGACCGCGCGCAAATGCCCGGTTTAATGCTTCATACCAAATAACCACGCTGATTAGAAATACTATGGAGTATACTATCCCGGTATTCCAATTCCAATATGTAACCGCAATATAAGCAACAGATGCTAGCATTGCATATAGTAGAAGCGCAACCATTCCATATTTAAGTTTTCCCATAGTTTCCTCCCATAGCATGTTTTAACTGTTAAGATTATAACATTTATTTTCTCAACTGACGTGTTATTGCCATAAAAAAAGCTGGCTAAATGCCAGCTTTTTTTGTAGTTTTACATCATACCCATGCCGCCAGCGCCGCCCATGCCGCCCATGCCAGCCATGGCTTTCATTTCATCCTTATTAGGGACCTCTGATACTACGGCTTCAGTGGTAAGGACCATGTATGCAATACTGGCTGCATTCTGCAAGGCTGACCGAGTAACCTTGGCCGGGTCGATGATTCCGGCTTCGACCAAGTTTTCATAAGCGCCGGTCAATGCATTATAGCCTATTCCCCGCGGGGCTTCTTTGACCTTTTCAACTACAACTGAGCCTTCAACCCCGGCATTATTGGCAATCTGACGCAGCGGCTCCTCCAGGGCTTTCTTAACCAAATTTACTCCGGTAAGCTTGTCACCTTCTGCTTCTACTTTTTCAATTGCAGCAATAACATTAAGCATAGCCACACCGCCGCCGGAGACAATACCCTCTTCAACTGCGGCCTTGGTAGCTGCCAGAGCGTCCTCAATACGATGTTTTCTTTCTTTCAGTTCAGTTTCAGTGGCAGCCCCTACCTGGATAATAGCTACACCACCAGATAACTTCGCCATTCTTTCCTGCAACTTTTCTTTGTCATATTCAGAATCGGTTTCTTCCAGTTGTCTCTTTATGTTGGCAATGCGGCCTTTTACATCTTCTTCGCCGCCGGCGCCGTCAACGATAATGCATTCATCTTTCTTTATCACTACCTGGCGGGCTCTTCCCAGTGTCTCCAGAGCGACATTTTCCATCTTAACTCCGATATCTTCTGAGGCTACCTGACCTTTGGTCAAGATAGCGATATCCTCTAGCATAGCCTTCCTTCTTTCACCAAAAGCAGGGGCCTTAACGGCTACACAGTTGAAAGTGCCTCTCAATTTGTTAACTACCAAAGTCGCCAGGGCCTCTCCTTCGACTTCCTCGGCGATAAGTAACATGGGTTTTCCAGTCTGAACCACTTTCTCCAATACCGGAAGCACTTCGTTGATGGAAGAGATTTTCTTGTCGCTGATAAGAATATAGGGATCATCCAAAACTGCTTCCATCTTTTCAGTATTAGTTACCATATAAGGGGAAATATAACCGCGGTCAAAGCTCATACCTTCAACCACTTCCAGAGAAGTTCCCACTGATTGAGATTCCTCAACCGTGATAACCCCATCGCGACCAACCTTCTCCATAGCGTCGGCAATCAGGGTTCCTATTTCCGGATCATCGGCAGAAATGGCTGCTACCTGGGCTATAGCTTCCTTTGAATCTACCTCTTTACTTATTGCTTTTATTTCATCTACGGCTGCTTTTACCGCTAATTCAATTCCTTTTCTCATAACCATGGGATTAGCACCAGCAGCTACGTTTTTTAGACCTTCCTTGATCATAGCCTGAGCCAGTAGTGTGGCTGTGGTAGTACCGTCTCCAGCTACGTCATTAGTCTTAATGGCTACTTCTTTAACTAACTGGCAGCCCAGGTTCTCCCAGGGATCTTCCAGGTCGATATCTCTGGCAATAGTAACACCGTCATTGGTAATGGTAGGTGAACCAAACTTGCGATCCAGGACAACATTGCGGCCTTTGGGGCCCAGGGTTACTTTTACAGTGTTGGCCAGGGCATCAACGCCTCTTTCCAATGCCCTTCTGGCTTCCTCGCCAAACTTGATTTCCTTGGCAATCATCTATTTAGCCTCCTTCTTCCGTTAATTTAGTTTTGCCAGTATGTCGCGCTCGGCCATAATTAAATATTCTTCTCCGTCAAGCTTAATTTCGGTACCGGCATACTTGGAGAAAATAACCCGATCGCCAACAGCAACAGTCATGGGCAGCCTTTCGCCCTGGTCGTTCATTGCACCGGGGCCTACTGCCAGCACTTCACCTTCCTGAGGTTTTTCTTTGGCTGTGTCGGGAACATACAGCCCGCTTTTCGTCTTTTCTTCAGTTACTTCCATAACTTTAACGACAATTTTGTCCGATAATGGTTGGATCCTCAAAGGTATACCCCCTTCAATTTAGTGGTGTTGTTAGCACTCAACGAGTGCGAGTGCTAATATGTAACTATAATATTAGGCGAGACCATGCAAGTATTCAAATTAGATTACCCCTGAAATCCGCCTAATATCATCGATTTATAGTATGCTACTGTTGTTTTCTTTTTATACCTCTTAAAATCATTATTTTTTATAATTTTTCGCAGGCTACTCCTGTCCACATTCGCCAGCACTACCTGCTAATATTTCCAATCCGTGTCCCAGAGCCGGTAATATGGCTTCCAGGGATTCACGTACCCCCTTGACACTACCAGGCATATTAATTATCAGGGTCTTACCCCGAATACCGGAAACTGCCCGTGACAACATGGCTTTGGGGGTCTTTTGTAAACCGTAATAACGTATAGCTTCGGATATTCCCGGTGCCAGTTTTTCTATGACCTCCAGGGTGGCATCCGGTGTAACATCCCGGTTGGAAAACCCGGTTCCTCCAGAAGTAATTACTAGATCTAGTCCTTGATTATCACAAGCATTGCGCAATTTTTCGGCAATAATATCTTTCTCATCCGGTACGATTTCGTAATATTCAATGCTGTAGCCAGGTCCCAGTATCTCTTCTATCTTTTTTCCACTCAGGTCTTCACGCTCACCCCGAGCACCTTTATCACTCATAACTAATATTCCAGTACGAAACATTAAATCACCTCTACAGGATCGCCCTTGCGTATTTCTCCGCCTTCGATAACCCGACAAAACAGTCCTTCATAGGGTAAAAGGCTAACACCCAGGGTTCGGGTTACTACGCTGGGGTGATCCTCTTTGCCAATTTGTGATACTTCTAGAATTACATCGGAACCTATTTTTAAACGTCCGCCTATCCCAACTGTAGCTAGGTCTATACCATCAATAAGCAGGTTCTCAGCATATTCTCCCGGGCCTACATTCATGTTTCTTTCTTCATTAATCTTTTTAACACTGGCTAAATTAAGGCAGGTAACTTGACGACCCCAGGGACCTGCATGTCCATCATTTTCTATACCATGGTCCTTGATGACCTGGGCATGACTTACTTCTTTTTTAAGCTCTCCCCGCTCTGGAGCAATACAAATTGAGTATAGTGTGCCTGTTGCCATAATATCACTCCTTGATTCTTAATTATCGTTTTACATGGCCGCTCTTGCCGCCCCATTTTTCCAGCAGTTTAACCTCGCTAATTTCCATCCAGCGGTCTACCGCTTTAGCCATATCGTATATGGTAATGGCTGCAACAGCGGCACCAGTAATAGCTTCCATTTCAACACCGGTCTTGCCCGTAGTTTTGACTATAGAAGTTATAATAATACAGGAATTATCATCATCAGTTTCAAAATTCAGGTCCACTGAGGTTAACATCAAGGGATGACACATGGGTACCAGACTGGAGGTCTTTTTTGCCCCCATAATACCAGCTACCTGGGCTACTGCCAGAACATCACCCTTTTTAATGCCCCCACTCTTAATCAAAGCCAAGGTTTCAGGTTGCATGGAGATTACTGCACGGGCTATAGCCACTCGTTCACTATCATCTTTAGCGCTGACATCAACCATGCGAGCCCTTCCCTGTTCATTAACATGGGTAAAATCCATTTTAGCCTCCTATTTGATACATTTTACGCTGGTTTTCATTTCCCCATCCATTATCCATGTGATGACGAGCAGGTTTCATTTCCACTGCCTGGATAAATAGCTGTCTTAATTCGTCATCGCTAGCTCCAGCCTTTAAAGCTACTTTCAAGTCAACTTCTCTCTTATCATAGAGGCATCCCCTGAGTTTACCATCGGCAGTCATACGGATGCGGTTACAAAGTCCGCAAAAATGGTTGCTCATCGGAGTGATAAACCCTATGGAACCCTGGCCTCCGGCCAGGTTATAATACTGTGCCGGACCGTTGCCTTTTATAGTTCGAGCTGCTTCCAATTTATACTCGGATTCAATCTGCTTCTTTACTTCATCTACACTAATCATGCGCTGCTCTTTCCAAAAATGCAGATCTCCTATAGGCATAAATTCAATAAACCTGATATGCAGGGGATATTCGTAAGCCATGCGGGCAAAATCCATGATTTCACCGTCATTAAAACCTCTGATTATTACAGTGTTTATCTTAACCGGATGCATGTCCATCTCCAGGGCAGTAAAAATTGCCTTTAACGCATCCTTTAAATCACCCCGGCGGGTTATAAACCGGTATCTCTCGTCTGATAAGGTATCCAGACTTATGTTTACCCGATTTAACCCGGCCTCTTTTAAATCCTGAGCCATAGGTGGATAAAGAATACCATTGGTAGTAATGGCTATATCATCTATTTCCGGTATCTCAGCAATATAATGTATCAATTGTCCAATATTTTTGCGTACCAATGGTTCTCCACCGGTTAACCTGATTTTACGAATCCCTATGGTAGTTGATATTTTAATTAAACGAGCCAAATCCTCCAGGTTCAAAATAGTATAATGCCCCAGGTTTCCTATCCCTTCTTCAGGCATACAGTAACGGCAGCGCAGGTTGCAGCGGTCAGTAACCGATACTCGCAAATAGTTGATTTCTCTGTTATAATTATCCAACATATTTTTCACTCTCCCCGAGATTCTCGGTAGTTAACTGCTAGAAACAGCCCAGCTCACAGCCAAATATTTTTAGTCCTGCTAAATCGCAGAGCTCACCCATATCGCCCAACGCAACATCAAATTTTTCAGCAAATTTCCGTGCATCGGCACAGCAAATTTTCCCCTCGGGGTGTAGTTCTTGTAATTTTTTCACCAGTTCTTTCTTATCCGCCATAATAAAACCTCCCCAAAAAAATTAAACTCCCAGAAAGGGAGTTTGCATCTAAAATTAATCGGCATACTCCTTTCCCATAGGAGGCATACAGGTTTCCCTCTATACCCTGTCGTTCAGTCACCATAGCCAAAATCCTTAGGTAAACTGAATCGGAGTCTCCATCTTGATTTATTATACAATATACAGCATTTTCATTGCTACTACAATTATTGACATAATATTCGCATATTGCAAATCCTTATTGCGGATATACTGTAGAAAAGAGGTAAGGATATGGTATTATTATTTTGGGTGCTGGTAGCAGCGGGTTAAGGGTATTGCAATAAATAGTAGTAACCCGAAGTAGAGAGGTTAATTTTGAATTTTTAATTTTGCTGTGTACCCGTTAGGGTGAATTCTTAATTAACGTGGAAATGCTTCGCATTTCTCTTTATTAACAACACAACCACAACTGCTATTTTCATGGTTGTTTGCCCAATGTTTTCAAATCAAGATTGGGCTAAGTGCCGGGCTGCCGGGTCAGGCAGATCAAATAAGGGCTTTATAGACAGATTTGTGTATCCATCATACATTAAAGGGGGTTTGAGTAAATGACCGCTGTGCAGTGGATATTAATAGCAGTAGTATGCGGTGCTATTGAGATTTTTACCCTGGGATTATGGTTTCTCTGGTTGGCTATAGCCGCCCTGATTGTAGCCGGTGCAGTCAGTGTAGGTTGGTTATCTTCACTGGAAGTACAGTTGCTGGTTTTCGCCTTTTTAACCCTGCTATTTATTATATTTACCCGTCCCTTGACTTTAAAGTTTTTCCGTACCAATGACACCGTTAGCAATGTCAACGCCTTAATTGGCCAACATGGTATTGCTACAAGTAATATTGAGCCTCTTCACTTCGGGCAGGTTAAGGTAAACGGGGAAATCTGGACCGCTTTTTCAGGAGAAAATATTGAGGAAGGCAGCAGGATTATGGTTACCGGAATAGACGGGGTTAAACTCCAGGTAGTTAAAGCTGTGGAATAAGGAGTAAGCCCCGCTTATATTTGAAAGGAGTGTGGACAGCACATGCAGGTACTGCGTATTTTTGTTGATCTGGTTATTGTTCTCTTCGTAATAATCATCGCTATTTCATCTATCAAGATCATTAAACAGGCTACCGTGGGTATTGTGGAGCGATTGGGTAAATTCCACAAGATGGCGGAGAAGGGGATTAATGTGATTATTCCCTTTATAGACTCCTTCCGGGCAGTGGTGGATTTGCGCGAACAGGTGATGGACTTCCCTCCCCAGCCGGTAATAACCAAGGACAATGTTACCATGATGATTGATACTGTAATCTATTTTCAGGTTACTGATGCCTTCAAGTACACCTATGAAATTGCCAATCCCATTATGGCTATAGAGAACCTGACTGCTACTACCCTCAGAAATATCGTGGGTGATTTGGAACTGGATGAAACTCTTACTTCCAGAGATCTAGTTAATACCCGCTTGCGTGTTATATTGGATGAAGCCACTGACAAATGGGGGATTAAGGTAAACCGGGTAGAACTGAAAAACATTTTGCCCCCCCAGGATATTCAGAATGCCATGGAAAAGCAGATGCGGGCGGAAAGAGAGAAAAGAGAAGCAATTCTCAGAGCAGAGGGACAAAAAACCGCCGCTATCCTGGAAGCCGAAGGCGGCAAACAGGCTGCTATATTGAATGCTGAAGCGGTTAAAGAGGCTAACATACGCAAGGCCGAAGGAAGTCGGCAAGCCAAAATCCTGGAAGCCGAGGGTGAATCCCAGGCCATCCTGCTGGTACAAAGGGCCCTGGCCGATAGCCTGGTAATGCTAAGAGAAGCTTCGGCTGATGAAAAGGTACTGGCTCTAAAATCCCTGGAAGCCCTGAAGATTATCGGCGACGGTCAGGCTACCAAGCTCATTATCCCCGCCGACTTGGCCGGACTGGGCGGAGTATTTGCCGCCCTGAAGGAAGCTACCCTGGATAGTGCCGCAGGTGAGCAAGTAAAACCGTAACCATAAATGAATATTGGTAATTGAAGAGGAAAATGCTGCAGTTTAGTGCTGCAGCATTTTTATTTCCCAGAATTGTTCCCTCTGCATTCCACTACCGGCTGACTCAGTATTTGGTCTGCCAGGTGGCCTGGCGGGTTATTTCTCCCCAGTGGGGTTGACCTCCGCCCATCCATTTTAATAGGCCTATTAGCCTCCATAAGGAAATAAGCTGGCGGTAGCCCAAGTTCTCAGCCAATGCGGCTAAGAATAAGGCAATCATATGCCTGGGCCTGGAATATATGTGGAAAGATATCTGCTCCAATAAAAGGGCGGTAACTGATACCAGCATACCCAGACCTACAGCGAGCAGGAAAAATACGGCCATTACCTGTATAGATACTATTCCAAAAACAAAACCGAGCACTACGAAAATATATCCTGCCACCTCTACCACCGGGCCAAACAATTCGAAAATCAGCATGTAGGGGAAGGCTATCCACCCTACCAGGCCTCCACGGGGATTAAAAAGCAGGGATAAGTTCTGGGATAAACTTTCGGCCAGCCCTACTTGCCACCGAGTTCGCTGCTTATTAAGTGATTTTAGATCAGCTGGAGCTTCGGTCCAACAAATCGGATCGGGCACAAAGCTGATACGATATTTTTTCCCTTGGGATCTTAAACTCCGATGTAACCGTACTACCAGTTCCATATCCTCGCCTACTGTATCAGTATGATAGCCACCTACCTGCACTACTACCTCTTTACGAAAAACCCCAAATGCTCCAGATATTATGAGCATGGCATTTAACGGGGACCAGCCCAGGCGGCCAAAAAGGAAAGCCCGCAAGTATTCGATTATTTGCATGCGCACCAGGAGGCTTTTAGGTAATCCAGCCCTAAGCAAAAAGCCATCCCGAACTTCACTGCCATTTACTATTCGTATAGTACCTCCCGCCGCCACAGTTTGTGGGTCTTCCAAAAATGGCTGCACCACTCGTTTCAGGCTATCCCGCTGCAAGATGGAGTCGGCATCCACGGAACAGAAAAGGGGGTAGCGGGTAGCATTGATACCTGCATTTAAGGCATCCGCTTTCCCCCCGTTGTCCTTGTCAATAACTCTGAGGTTGGGATATAGGGTTGATTTATAGAAGCCCCGTACCGGTTCAACCGGTAGACGAATCTGGTAAGCTGCAGGAATAGGAAGCAGTTGGAAACGGTCGATTAGTAACTGTAAAGTTTGATCCTTGGAGCCATCATTAATTATAATTACTTCAAACTCGGAATAAGCCAGCTGCAGTAAAGAAAGTACAGTACTTTCAATGGTAGCAGCTTCATTATAGGCCGGCACCAATATACTTACCGGAGGTTCAAAATCGGAAAAGGAATTTAGAAAAGTATCCAAACGTCGAGCCACCATGTGCCGTGCAATACTAACAAGTGAAATAATGTTTAAAAGGAAATATGACATGCTGATACACAGCATGTAAATAAGAAAAAACCACTGTAAATAAATAATCCACCTGGTCACCGGGAATCACCCTTCCCTTCTTCCTCGATTACCTGGGCCATAATATCCCTAGCATAACGGTCGCTCTGTGTTTCTTGAATAGCCTCCAGGCTTTTTTTATCCATAAAGGGTAAGTGTACCAGAGCCTGTGCACTACGATAGCGTACCCACCAATTGCTATCAGATAACATTCTAATTAGTTGATCTAATTCAGCTGGCCCGACCAAACGCCCCAGGGCATTGACCGCCTGAACCCTTACTACCCATTCGGGATGATCCAGCAATTTAATAACGCTAGCCATACTATCCCGGTCTTCCAGATACCTTATCAACAAGACAGGCAGCAATAACCTCAGTATCATCATGCGTAGATAAGAGTTCCCTTACCAGGAGCACCGCAGTATGAGGTTTAATGAAGGAAATATAACGTAATAAACGAGGAATATCAGCTTCATCCGCGTTACGAATAGCATCAACCAGGGGTTCACTTACTATTCTAGATCCCATCTCACCCAATATGGTTGCAATCCTGGTCTGGGGCCATTCACGGTGTTTGACCAAGAAGGGAATTAAAATGGGCACCGCTCTGGTGGGATCGATTTTTGCCAGGGCACCAGCGGCTATCTGTGCAGCTAGGCCAGATTCACTTTCCGCCATAGTCTGCAGTAAATTCCAGGAAGCATAATCTTTAAGATTACCCAGGGTAAGGGCCGCCAGGGCCTTCTCGGTTTCATCCCTGCTCCTCATCATCCGTGTTGCTACCTGGTCCATACCTAAATCGGTAGCCAGTTGTAAAAGTCCCCAACTGGACTCGCCCCGCAGGTTTTTCTGAAAACGGTTCCAAAGAAGCAAAAAGCTTATGTAATCACGGCGTTGTAGAGGCGGCAACGAGAGTGGTTGTTTACTTTCCACACTGGCCTCGGCCAGTAAAGGTTCCCACTTAGCATAGAAGCGTTCCTGTCTATTTTTCCTGCTATTTTGAATCCAACTCATAAACAACAGCAAAACAAGTATTAACAGGTTAGTAATAGCCAGGCCTACGGCTATTATTAATACAACATGCAATGCCCCCATGTTCAGCATCTCAGGCATCCTTTCCAGAGGAACTCTCTCGTCCAGGGTTGATATTATGAAGTCTTTCTATGTTAGCATTTACCCGCGCCACCAGTTCCCGAGGATTGAAAGGCTTGGTGACATAATCATTGGCCCCAGCTTTTAATAGATTAACCACTTCATTTTCGGAAGTATTGGCTGAAAGCATGATTACAGGAACTCGGTTCCATTCTGGATGTCTGCGAATCTTCTTTATCACTTGTAGACCATTGACGTAGGGTAGCATCAAATCAAGAATGATTATATCCGGCGGAGAGGCTTGCTCAATCATCTGGACAGCCTCGCCTCCGTTTGTGGCCTCTACCACCTCATAACCCTCTCGCTCCAACATTAACTTTACTACCGCCCGTATCGTATCATCATCGTCGATTACTAAGACCCGTGGTATAGCATGACTAGTGTCCGCATCGTCTGTGGCAGCACAAATAAGCTTACCCGCCCCCTTCTCCGCTAAATTCGATGAGGGTAGTTTACCGTTGGGGGTATAAGGCTCCAATACTAAATCCAGGGAAGAAGCTATTTTATCCATTTTCTGATTATGCAAGCGGGCTCTATTGTACAAGGCTCGTAATTCTGTCGCTATCTCGTCTAGCCTATCCCCCTGCTCCCGGCCATAATTACTTTCAATATCCTGTACAATCCTTTCTATTCCCTGTACAAGTTCATAATTATGGCGCAGGCAATCCTTAATCTCTTGTTTTAAATCCAGCAACTGCCGCGCCTTTTCCTTTTCTAGGCTTATAAATAAATCATCAACCTGGTCACAATCATAACCCCAAAACTTCTTTTTCAAACTCTACCCCCTACTTCCAACTGCAATCATTTATCAGAAGAAATCCCAATTTACTGCAATTTCAGAATGGTTGGTAACAATCCAATGTACCGGCACATCGCCTGGGTGAGGATACACATTATCGACCACTTGAAATTCATAGCAAATCCCGCATTTGAAACACTGTTTATTCAAACGGGGCAAGAAACGGTCATAATAGCCTTTACCATAACCTAAGCGATAACCATTAGCATCAAAAACTAGACCAGGTACTATTACAACATCAATTTTATCAACGGAAACCGGCTCTCCCCGGGGTTCCAGAATACCGAAAGAACCGTGTCCGAGGTCTTCCCCAACCCGGAATTCAACTGCCTGTAAGTTATCTCCCTCGACTCTTGGAAGCAGAATAGTCCGCCCTTGTTTCTGCAACTTCTGGAGCAGAGGACTTAAGTTAACCTCATTTTTAATACTACTAAACCCCATGATTACCTCTGCCTGCTGTACTGGTTGAAGTTCTTCCAGGCGCCGGCATACTTGCTGGCTTAATATTTCTATTTCCCGATACGATAGTTTATTCCTTTTAAACATCATTTGCTCCCGTAGGTTATACCGAAGGGTTATTGGGGAATCTATTTTAACCCCGCTCTGATTCTCATTATTTTTCATTCGGTGTAACCTCCCGGTGGCGTGACTTCTGCCAGTAATATGTCAGTAATCCTAAAACTAATAAACCCAGGGTATATACCTGACCCAATGACAATAGCCCTACAAAAATTTCACTGGAGCGGAAGAACTCTACGACAAAACGGTAAATCGCATAACCAATTATGTAGAGTAGAAATACCTGACCCGGGAATTTGCGTTTCGGGTAAAAACGTATCAAAAATATAAACAGCAATATATTTAATCCTGAGCTGTATAGCTGGGTAGGATGACGAGGATGAGCATCTACTAATGGAAAAACTACACCACAAGCTGAGTCAGTAACATTTCCATAACAGCAGCCATTTAAAAAACATCCTATCCGTACCAGAGCGTAGCCTAGAGCTAGATAGGGAGCAAACATATCAGCTACCGCCCAGAAGGATAATTTTTTACGATGCAGGTAAAGCACAAAGGGAATTAATCCCCCAACTAGAGCACCATACCAGGCCAGGCCTTTAATGCCTCCATCCTGGAGGCTGAATATGGTCAAAGGATGGGCCAAAAAGATTGCCCACTCATAGGTAATAACATAAGCCACGCGAGCTCCTACTATACCGCATATTACACAAAGTATGACCAAATCCAGGACCATATCCCGCTCATAACCCTCTTGGTCAAACAGCTTACTGATACCTGCAATAGCTATTATTACTGCTATGGCTAACATGAGGCCCCAAGAAAATATGTTGATTTTACCTATTGTTACCAATGCTGGTTGCATATAGGTCACTCCTTACTTCTTATGTTATCCACAGGAAACATTGTTCAATATTAAGGCAACGACATTTTACCCTAGGACTTAATACACATTATAAAAGTGCCGAAAATGCAGGTAGAGTAATTATCAACAGACTTATCCACATTATCCACAACTACTTTTCACAAGGACAATAGACCAGGATAAGCATTAACATTAAGGGGGGCAAAATTCCCCATTCTATAGCCAATATAGGCATTACCAGCAATCATAGCAGCATTATCAGTACATAATTGTAAAGAGGGATAGTGTACTGACAGTCCTAGTTCCTGACCTCTATATTTCATCATATTTCGCAGTTCCTGATTAGCTGCCACACCGCCTGCCATTAAAATAGAACTAGCTTTATACCTCACAGCTGCCTGAATCGTCTTCTCCACCAACACTTCCACCAGTGCGGCCTGAAATTCTGCTGCCAGATCATTTACATTAGCCATTCCTTTTCGTTTCAGTTTGTTCCACTGGTTCATACTAGCTGTTTTTAGACCACTGAAACTAAACTCATAATCATTACGGTCCAGGTACACCCGGGGAAGAATTACCCTACCAGGCTCTCCTTTTTCAGCCGCTTTCTGTATAGCCGGTCCCCCTGGATAACCAAGTCCCAGAAAACGGGCAACTTTATCAAAGGCTTCGCCGGCAGCATCATCACGGGTCTGGCCAATAAGTTCGTATTCACCTATAGACGACATATACAAAAGGCTGGTGTGACCTCCTGAGACCACCAGACAAATAGCAGGAAACCTTATTTCAGAGTGCTCCAAAAAGTTGGCATAAATATGCCCCTCTAAATGGTTTACGGCCAATAAAGGACAGTCCAGAGCATAGGCAAAGGACTTGGCAAAAGATAATCCCACCAGCAAGGCTCCAATTAGCCCGGGCCGATTGGTAACCGCTACGGCATCTATATCATTGTAAGCCATTCCCGCTTCCTGAAAAGCAGCGCCAACTACCAGACCAATATTCTCTATATGTTTACGCGAGGCCACTTCCGGTACTACCCCGCCAAATTGGGAGTGAATATTTATCTGGGAATTAATTACATTGGATAATATTTCTCTCCCGTTTTTCACGATAGCCGCAGCAGTCTCGTCACAGGAGGTCTCTATTCCTAAGATTAAAATATCTTTCAATCTATCTCACCTACTTAATGCAAATCCCTATTCTAGTCATTTTCTTAGTAACCCATGACGGAACGGCACAGGGGCCGTTCCCTACACATGACTGTTCTACGGTTTCGCCCTATGGGTATCACAATTAAGGTTGCCGCGTCCATTCCCCCTATCTATCTCCTGATTAAAACAGCAATTTTGTCATTATGATAGCATCTTCGCCGTTATCAGAATAATAGGCTCGGCGCAGACCGCTGGGAAAGTAGTCCAGGTTGCCATACATGGTCAGAGCCGCCTCGTTGCTGGGGCGAACTTCTAGAAGTATTCGGTTAGCCTTCTTGTTTCGGGCTACTTGCTCCAGTTCCTGCATCAGGGCAGTCCCCATACCGGATTGACGAAAATCGGGATCTATAGCTACATTGGTTATGTGAGCCTCTTCAAAAACTACCCATATACCCCCATACCCTGCTGTTTCTCCTTCATAGTCGCATACCAGATAAGTAGCAAAATTATTTTTTAATTCACCCATATATGACTCCCGGGACCAGGGCAGGGTAAAAGATTTTTCCTCAATCTGCATAACTTTATCTATATCCTGCGGAGTCATCTTCCTCAGAATAAAGCTTTGGTTAAGCATTATAACTCTCCTCTTCCTAGACGGTATTCAGCTTCTGATAGCCTGATATAAACTGGTCGTAGTTTGAAAATATCCTCAAACTCACCCTTGCGAGCTTTCATAAGCCCCAGACTACCTAGTGCTCCAGCTCTTGGCAGCATCAGGTGAGGGGGTGGGATTTGCAAGCTGTTACCCAGTTCTTGTTTAAAAAATTCGCTATACGGATAGTAGCCATCTCCCAGTAGTATAATGTGGTCTTTCTTCTTCTCCCTGGCCACATCTTTGGCATTCGCTATAAATTCCGTGGGGGAACAAGCCAGGTTTTCACTCAATGCATAAGGAACGACACCAGAAACATCATAAAAACCACAATAAACTTCCTGCTTGCGGGCATCTAGTAGTGGACAAACCAGGGCATCGCTACCACAGAGGTTGTGGGCCAGGGTATCCAGGGTAGATATACCTGTAACCGGCTTACCAGTAGCCATGCTCAATCCCTTAACTGCGGCCAGGCCAATCCTGAGGCCGGTGAAAGACCCCGGACCGGTAGTTACAGCAAAAGCATCGACCTGCTGGACAGTACACTCGCACTCTTTTAAGACCCGGTCTACCATTACCATTAAGGTTTCCGAATGAGTCTTTTTGTAATTGGAAAACTCCTCTTTTATAAGTTTCTCTCCGTTTAATAAAGCTACTCCAGCAACAGGTGTAGCACTATCTATAGCCAGTATTAGCATACCCTTTTAGTTCCTCCACTTTGACCTGGTAATGCGGGCCTCTTCCACTTATGGTAACCAGACGCTCTCGCTCATAGTCTTCCTCCACTAATTCGATGTTAACCAGTAGATAACCTGCTTCTGGAGTAAACTGGTTATCTGCTATCTGAGGCCATTCAATCAGGCTTAACCCGTCTTTTTCCAGGTATTCCTCCAGTCCCAAATCACCCAGGTCATTTCCCTGCAAACGGTAGAAATCAAAATGAAATATCTCTATATCTGCTGGATAAATATTCATCAGGGTAAAAGTAGGACTGGTCACCCGCCCGGTATAACCCAAACCCCGGGCAATACCCCTAACCAGTGTGGTTTTCCCTGCTCCCAGTTCACCAATCAAATATACTACATCATTTTTCTCCAGTACACGGGCCAACAACCTCCCCAGAGATACCATTTCTTCCTCACTATAGACTGTAATTAGCAAACAACTTTCACCTCAAAACTCTAATAGCTAGTTTTCTGACACGGATTATTTAAGGTATTATGATTAATTGCAATAAGAGAAATGCGTAGCATTTCTACGTTAATTAAAAATTAAAAATTCATAATTAACCTCGCATTTTGCGTCACCACTCTACTTTTCAATACCCACGGCTTCTGCTATCTCCACCTTACTTGCCTTCTCGATAGTACTCATCCCGGATTTGTTTGAAATCTTCCCAGGTCGGTCGTTTGTATGACGGGTTGCGTAACAGGGCAGCAGGATGAAAAACAGCCGTTATATAAATCCCCTGGCGATTAAACCATTTTCCCCGAGTCATGGTAATACTGGCCTGTGGGTCTATTACTACCCTGGTTGCCAGTGAGCCCATACATACTACTATCCGGGGTTTGATTATTCTAATCTGTGCTTCCAGGTAGTTCCTGCAGAATCTAACTTCATCTGGATGGGGTAAGCGATTTCCCGGAGGACGGCATTTTACTACATTACCAATATATACTTCCTGCCGGGGCAGTTCTGCCGCCTGTAAAATCTTATCCAGCATTTGCCCGGCCTTTCCTACAAATGGCCTTCCTTGCAGATCTTCATCCATACCTGGGCCTTCACCTACCAGCATTAAACGGGCATCAATCTGGCCTTCACCAAAAACTACCTGCCGGCAGCCTTCCCGCAAACGGCATAGCTGGCAGCTTTTCGCCCTCTGTTCCAGGTCGCTTAAGGACTCCAGTTCCAGATACGCATCCTCCGGCTTTACCCCGGGAATAAAGGGTATGTAAGCTAAGCTCTGTTCTTCCCTGCTATCTTCCTGGGACTGTTTTATTTCTGGCTGGCCGAATAATCCCGGCTGTTCAATAGACATTTTCTCCCCTCCCGCCTAATTCTAATCTTTCTGCCGATAAACTTCCATTTATTTGCCTTAAATTTCCCCGCTACTCAGCCTAATCTTTACCTTACAAATTTGTTTAATATATTACCACTAAGTGCCCAGGGGGTATCCCTTACCCCTCACTCTAGACACCAGTCAAGTTTCAACCTCGAATTCATTACTCAACAACCATATCATTAACGCCTTATTTCTTATTAACCACAGATTAACATAGATTTAACTGAATTTCGTTATTAAAAAGCGGGTTGGCTTAATCACCAACCCGCTTTTATTAGTTTATTTACTGATTCAAGTTTCTTTTCAAAATTCGATAAAGGTCATCAAAACCGTTTCCGATACGCCAGAAGGAGATTCCCGCCAGATGATTATTTACAGCCACATTCCATTTCTCATTTAGACTTTGCTCGTTTTCCAGCCAGATTTCGTGACGGTCTCCGTTTTCATCATAGTAAATGTAGTAGGGACTCATACTGGCCTGGTCAAAAAACTTCTTTACGGCATAGCGGCTTTCAAGTTCGGCTAGTTTTTTGGCTGTTACCGTGACGGTTTTGTTGCCTGGTGACCAGTTATAGCCGTAAGTCGGCATACCCAATAGGATTTTCTCCCGGGGTATGTTCTTAACCATGTAATCAGTTACTTCTCTTACCCACCAGAGGGGAGCTACCGGTCCCGCTTTGGAAGTGGTGTAACTATAATCATAAGCCATAACCACTACCCGGTCGGCTATCTGGCCAATTTCCTTGTATTGGTAAGGGGTAGGCCAGCTTTCTTTGCCGGTACGGGCAAAAACTGCTACCGATAAGGTTTTATCCGGACCCAGGGCAGTTTTTAAATCTCGCAGGAAAGAGGTAAACCGACTGGCATCCTGATAGCCCATGAGCTCAAAATCAATGTTAACCCCATCATAGCCGTTTTTCTTAACTTCATCGAGGAGATTTCCTATAAGTAATTTTCTGCTCTGTTGATTAGAAAGTAACTGGTGTAGGGATTCCTTTCCCATCAGCACCACACTAGCGTGAGTTCTAATACCCTGTTTACGTACCATTTCAAGGATTTTATCGTAATCATCCTGGTATTCATAATATAGTTCTCCCTTGGCATTGGTGGCAAACCAGCGAAAGGCAATGTCGGTAAACAGGTGCAGGTTATCCTGGAGTTCGTTACCGCGGGTATAATAGTAATAAGCAAAAACTTCGGGCTGGTAATTAAAGTCGATAAAAACTTCTCGTTCCTGTGCTTTCCACCCTACTAACGCACCCAGATTTTCCGCCAGGAAACGTAACGGGATGTATGTGCGATTTCGGTATATGTATGGGGCGGTATCGAAATATTTTACCTGCCCGTCCACTTGAGCCTTATTATCACCGATAAAGAACTCTATGTATTGACCCCTACAGTCCATGGCCACTTTACGGAGATTACCGTCCCAGTAAACCTGCCCTTTGAGGGCCTGGTCCTCAATAACGAACCGGATAGGAACCATGGTACGGCCTGCCATAATTTGGGGCGGTGGCTCCACCTGGCGTAAACTGCCATTAATCCTTATTCCGGGCTCATTCTCCGCCCGGCTTGTACTGGTAAGCCCCATGGTTAAGAGCAAGGCTACCAGCAATATTAAAATGTTTCTTAGTCGCAAATAGCATCACCTCGATTTAATAGTTCTTTAAGTATTTCTGGCAAGGTTCTGCTATTCCCTTGAAGTAAATTATGGGAAATAAATAAGACGGGGTTTTAGACACTTAAGGACATAATTAACTTTGTAGGGCAGACCCGTGTGTCTGCCCGGCCAACCACTGAGCCAGGGTCAACTGCAATCCCGCGGACGAACACATGGGTTCGCCCCTACAGATTACGTACGCGAGCAGGTAAAGACCGTGCTTGCGTATGCTTGGCAAACATAATGGTTAATTTACGAATCGCCTGCGCGGGAACAGTGCCTCCAGGTCTTCCAGGGGAACGTGAACCATGTTTTCCTGGTCAACCACCGCAATTATAGCCATCTCTTCCCCGCTATATTCTTCATTATAAAATCCCAGAACACATACCGTCATCATAGTCCCATTAAGATAAACCATAAAAAGATCGCCCTTATTCAAGCTTATCCCTCCCAGAGCTTACCATCTACCATAACCAGATTAAGCCTGGACCTGAAATCAAAGGGATGACCGTCAAAAACAGCCAAATCCGCCCTTTTACCCGCAGATATGCTTCCCAGTTCATGGTCAACCCCTAAAATCTCCGCGGGCAACCGGGTAATCGCGTTTAAAGCCAGATTTTCATCCAGTCCTTCTCGAACAGCCAGGGCCGCACAGACCCGCAGGTGTTCAATGGGAACTACCGGGTGGTCAGTAATTAGAGCAAATTTAACCCCCTGTTGGGCCAGGCGGTTAGCATTTTTAAACGACACTTCTTTCATCTCCACTTTGGCCCGGTTTACCAGTAAAGGACCTAGAAATACAGGGACATCGCGCTTTAGAAGTTCATCAGCTACTAAAAATGCCTCGGTGCCATGCTGAATTATTAAATTCAGGTTGAATTCATCTTTTATGCGTAAAGCGGTAAGTATATCATCAGCGCGGTGAACATGGAGCAAAAGAGGTAATTCCTTTTTTAAAACTTTTATCAAGATATCCTGTTTGGGATAATCTTTAATTTCACTTTCCGGCTTATCAATAGCCTGGAGAGCATTATACAAAGCCTCCCGCATCAGGCTGGCATTGGCCATACGGGTACGCGGAGTTTTTTTCTGGGCCGAGTATACTCGCTTAGGGTTTTCTCCCAGTGCTGCTTTTAAGCCCCAGGGCTGCCGATAAGCCATTTCACTCAATGATTCAGCCAGGTGTTTTAGAAATACTGCCTGGCCGCCTATAATATTGGCACTGCCGGGCATACACATAGAACGGGTGACCCCACCCTGCAGAGCGTCAGAAAAGGCCAAATCGGAGAAATTTATCCCATCTAAAGCCCGTAGTTGTGGTGTAATGGGGTCACTAATTTCATTAACATCATCGCCTTCAAAACGGTAGATTTCCTCTTCCAGTCCTATATGGGTATGACCGTCGATAAAGCCGGGACATATATACTTGCCCCCGGCATCAATAAACTGGCATCCTTCTGGGATATCCACCTCTTTACCTACCGCTTTGATAAACTCGCCTTCTACCAGTATAATCCCATTCTCTATGGTTCCAGCTGCACCCATAGTAAGTACTTTGCCGCCCTTAATTGCAATCATGCCATGCCGCCCCTTAATAATATTTTATGTTTAGCACCAGGCTGCGGTTCTATCCAAAACCCGGTATTATCTCCCTGTTAACTTACCATAACTGCCAAGCACAAACCACCATCAATAAAAACTCATTAGCTTAATTTACGTTATAATAAAGAGAAATGCGAAGCATTTAAACCATAAGTCTTAATTTTAAATTCTTAATTCTTAATTAACCCCGTATTTTGGGTTACCCCTTAACTTTGCCATGCCTATACGTCTGCTACAGCACCCTTATATTCTTTAGCTGCCCTTACCAGGGCCGTGAACAACCGTTCTGAGGATTTATCCGTCATGCATTCGGGGTGCCACTGTACCCCTACTATAAATGGTGCTTCCCTGCTTTCTATTGCTTCTATTATGCCATCTGGGGCCAGGGCACTGATGTACATGCCTGCTCCTGGATGTTCGATCGCCTGGTGGTGAAAACTATTGACCCTTATTTCTCTTTCTTTCATTATTTTGGAAAGCAAGGTATCCAGTTTAATTACTATACCATGAAAAGGATAATCACGAGGTGCTTTTTGCTGGTGGGCCATTGTGGTCTTAATATCCTGAAGCAGGGTTCCACCGGCAGCCACATTTAAGACCTGGCATCCCCGGCAGATTCCTAATGCTGGGAGCTCTCTGGCCATTACTTTCTGGGCCAGCTTCAATTCAAAATAATCACGCTGGGGGTTAATTTCCCCTAGTTTCCAACCAGGCAGCTCTCCCCAGTAATAAGGATCGACATCTCCTCCTCCAGGAAATACCACCCCTTGACAGAATTTAAGATATTGTTCCATTACCTCTTCATCTTTAACTGGTGGTAATAATATCACAGATCCCCCCGCCCGCAGCAGGGATTCTACGTAATATTCACGCAGGTAATACTCTTCATTTTCCATATTATAATTACTACAAACTCCTATTAACGGTCGCATTTTATCCCCTCCCCTTAGCAGTTTATGCAACAGCAATCCAATAATTTCGTGAGTCAGTGAGTCAAAAGAACCGTCCCCTTGACTTACGCAAAAAATTAAAGGATTGGGTATGTCCCAATCCTTTACTCCTCCAACAGCTATGCTTTTATGTAACTATATTTCCTCTAATCCCATACTGACCAATAAGGCCTTATCAACCTTTAACATGGTCTCATCTTTTAAAACAGCTATACGCTGTTTTAAGCGGGTCTTGTCAATGGTTCTGATTTGCTCTCCCAGTATAACGGAATCTCTTTCCAGTCCATAAGTTTCGGCATCAATTTCTACATGGGTAGGCAGCTTGGCCTTGTTAATTTGTGAAGTTATGGCCAGAATAATGGTAGTTGGACTGTATTGATTTCCAATATCATTCTGAACCACCAGAACCGGGCGAATACCTCCCTGTTCCGAGCCTATCACCGGATTTAGCTGGGCAAAATAAATTTCACCTCGTTTGATCATGCAAACTATCACTCCAACAGTTTTTCTATACAGTTAACCAGGGCTTCGTCCTCTACTCCTAAATTTTCATAGGCTATGCTTAAATTTATTTCGGCCATTTCCAGATAGCCTTTTTTCATCTGTTCTATCAGCAATTTTCTTCTTCGCTCCCCAATGTAAAACCTGATTGCCTCTCTAAATATCTCACTGCGATTTTTACTTTCACTAAATTTTATATCATCAACTTCACAAAGTAGATTTTCCGGGATGGTAATTATAATTCTTTTTGAGGATGGCAAGATTCGAGCACCTCCGACGATTAAAAAAATCCCACTGTTACATCTATTATATTTGTCAGCAAGGGGGCTCGCAAATCCAATAATTACAATAACCAGTTTTAGCTCCTGCTATTCTTGTAAATTCTGGGTACCCGGGAACCTAATGCTGATACTACTTCATAACTTATGGTTCCCATCGCCTGAGCCAAATCGTCGGCGGTTACCCCGTCTTCTGGCCGGCCAAAAAGAATTACCTCGTCTCCTTCTTTAACTTCCCCTACCCCACTGACATCAAACATACACATATCCATACAAACATTACCTACCAGCGGAACCAATTTTCCCTTTATTAATGCCTGGGTTTGATTAGAAAGCAGGCGACTGTAGCCGTCTGCGTAACCAATGGGTACGGTAGCCACCAGGGTATCTCGCTGACAGTAAAAGGTGCGATTGTAGCTGATACTGTGCCCCACAGGTAGCGTTTTAACATAACTAACCCGACTTTTTAAGGTCATAGCGGGAATAACCTCTATTTTTCCCAACTTTGTATGTGGTGATGGAAAAAGTCCGTATAGTAAAATCCCTGCCCTGACCATATCAAAATGAGCCTCGGGAAAATTTATTAGAGCGGCACTGTTAGAACAATGCTTAAGGGGGATATGTACCCCGCGCTCTTCCAATTTGTTAATAAACCCCATAAAAGTTTTTATCTGTTCCCTGGTAAAACTACTATCTTCTAAATCAGCCTCAGCAAAGTGGGTAAATATTCCTTCAATTTTTACTCCCGGCAGAGAAGCTATTTCCTGTAAGAGGTCCAGGCTTTTATTATCCGGCAAAAAACCTATTCTTCCCATACCAGTATCAAGCTTTATATGCAGGTAAGCCGGCCGGTTCAGGCATACTGCCGCCCGGGACATAACCTGGGCTGATTCCATGGTAAATATACAGGGTCGGATTTCTTCAGCTACTACGGTTATGGCATCCGATGGTGGTATATAACCTAATACCAGTATAGGGATGTCTTTAATTTCCTGCCTTAAAGTCAAGGCTTCATCCAAACTGGCAACTCCAAAGAAGTCCGCTTTTTCCTGGCAGCAAATCCGGCTTACCTCCAGCATACCATGGCCGTAGGCATTGGCCTTTACCATGGCCATAATCCTGGCATTGCCAGCTGCACTTTTAATGGCCGTTAGGTTATGTTTAATTGCTACTAAATCTATTTCTGCCCATGTTGGCCTGTGATTATCCATTACTTTATACCAGAGTCTTTAAAATATCGTTACGAGTAATTATACCCACCAACTTATCATTTCTTACTACCGGTACTCTATTAATAGCTCGCTTTTGCATTATTTCAACAATTTCGCTAACCGGGGTATCTTCTTCAACCACAACTACCTTTTGGGTCATAGCATCTTTTACCTGGGAAGCGGTGTATTTTTTTATATCGTTATTAAAACGTATGGGATTCTCTAGAAAAATAATACTGTCAAATAAAGTTATATAAAATGGTACCTTTAACTCGCTGGCCCTCACTATTAAATCTTTTTCGGTAATTATACCTACTACATGATAATTTGCATCTACTACCGGCAAGCCACTAATTTTATTTTCCAATAAAATCCGGGCTGCTTTATCAACCTTTTCTTCCGGGCTTATGGTAATAACCTCCCGGCTCATAATCTCTCGAGCTAGCATATCCTTACCTCCAATCTATTACGCAAACTTTTTTAGGACTTCAGGGAGACATAAAATTAAGTCACCTGCAATAAGTCCCCGTTCCCCTTTAATTTCGGCAGCCAAATCGCCAGCCAAACCATGCAGGTAAACCCCGGCAAAGGCTGCATCCTGCGGTTTTAGACCCTGAGCAATAAGTCCACTTATTATTCCGGTAAGAACATCTCCACTGCCGGCAGTAGCCATTCCCGGGTTACCGCAGATATTTATATAGACCTCTCCTGAGGGATTGGCGATAATAGTCTTATTCCCCTTTAACACCAGAGTTACTCCCCATTTTTGGGCAAATGTCCGGGTAATTTCCAACCGTTGGGATTGAATCTCTTCTATACTTTTACCAGTTAAACGGGCCATTTCACCCGGATGGGGGGTGAGAACAATAGGAACCTGGCGGTCTTTTAGGATGGCTGCATCATTTTCTAATGCATTTAGCCCATCAGCATCAATTACCAGGGGTATACCTGACCTTTCCATTATATGGCGGACTATGGCGCCGGCTTCCGGGTAGCGAGACATACCTGGTCCGATAGCACATACAGACACCGTTCCTAACAGATTTTCAATAGCCGGGAGAGCTTCTAGAGCAATAGCTGATTGCCCGGTCTCGGCCAGAGGAGCAGTCATTACCTCCATCAGGCTGGAATCTACCACTGCAGTCAGCGACTCAGGAACTGCAGCTGTAACCAAACCGGCCCCGGTGCGTAAAGCCGCCTGGGAAGACATCATTATAGCTCCCACCATACCAGGTGAACCCCCAAGCATTAGAGCGTGTCCATATGTACCCTTATGGGAATTAGCTGAACGAGGCTTTAGCAGGGTGCTGAGCATTGGGTCACTGATTAAGTTAGTTTTAATACTGTTATCTTGGAGTAAAACCGCAGGTATAGAGATATCAGCAACACTAAGAGTACCTGCATATTCTTTACCTGGTTCCAAAACTAGCCCAATTTTAGGAAGGGCAAAAGTAACAGTATGGCTAGCCTTTATGGCATCGCCGTTAACCCTGCCGGTATCAGCTTCCACCCCAGAAGGAATATCAACTGCTACTACTGGAGCCCGGCACCAGTTAACCATTTTAACTAACCGGGAGTCAAACTGGTTAAGACTACCCTTAAACCCTATACCATAAAGAGCATCAACTATTAAATCAGCATTCATCAGGGAGAGCATTAGTCGATCCAGGTCTTTTTCACTACTTAAGGGTAAAATACGGCCCCCCATTTTTTGTAATATTTCATAATTTGTACGCGAATCGTGGGTGAGATCTTCTGCCTGCCCAGTAAGATAGGTTTCCACAATTGCACCGGAGTTAATTAAGTGTCGGGCTATAACCAGCCCGTCTCCTCCGTTATTACCCTTTCCGGCCAGAATAATTATCATGCGGTTTTTAGTCTCACCCAGTATTTCTTCTATTACCTCCAGCGTACGTAATCCTGCATTTTCCATAAGTATTATACTGGGTATGCCAAATTCACTACTGGCCCGACGATCGATATCCTTCATTTCATCTGCTTTTAGCAATTTCATGCTATCACCCCTTTTCAGCAATTGCAGTGGCTATAGCCTGCTCCTGAGAATGAGCCAGACTAATCGATATTTTCCTTATGCCCTCTGCCCGGCAGCGCTGCTCAGCCACACCATGCAGGTAAACCCGAGGCCTGCCGTCCTCACCCCGAAGTATTTCCAAATCGTGAAAACGTACTCCTGCTATGAGAGCCGGATGCAGCTTACGCAACGCTTCTTTGGCTGCAAAACGAACTGCCAGCGAAGGATAGGGATTAGTCTTATTCATACAATAGCCCAATTCACGGCTGGTAAATACTCGCTCCAGGAAACGAGGAGTCCTCTCCACCGCTTTTTTAACCCGGTCTATTTCAATTATATCAATACCAATAAGCATTGGAGTCCTCCTTTTCCCTGAATTAAAAATTAATAATAATAATTCAAAATTATATTAGTATTATACCCCTCTGTTTCTTAAGGTAAAATAAAAGCCCTGAAACCAGTGAGATTTCAGGGCCAAATTACTGAGCTTACTCCTCTACGTTGGCTACACCGATCAGGTCCGCTTTTTCTTGGTCCGTTAGAATTTTATTCATGTCCAGTAAAATTAGGAGACGGCCTTCAATCTTACCTACACCAGTCAGGTATTCTGCAGTAATCCCGCCGATTATAGCTGGGGCTGGCTCAATATCGCTATTTGCCAACCGCAAAACCTCACTAACCTCGTCAACGATTATTCCCACCGTCTGTCCTTCCACCTCTACTACTACACTACGAGTATCACTGGTAATATCTGAAATCCCCATCTGGAATCTTTTTTTCAAATCAATTATCGGAATAATCTTTCCACGTAAATTTATAATACCTTCTACAAAATCAGGGGCTTGTGGTAATTGAGTAGGTCGGGTCATAGTAATTATTTCCTGAACCTGGGTAATCGGTACACCATATTCACAAACTACATCACCCTGTCTAAGCATAAATACCACCAGTTGCATTTCTTCGGCCATTACCTTCCCTCCTATCTCTTAAAGTATTCAGTTTTTAACCAGCAGAGAAGCAGACTTTGAAACTATACATTCATTATACGGTTATATTTTCCTTTATGGTACTAAATAATTTGGCTGTCGTATACAGTACAAATGTTTGTTATATAATAAGAAAATAGTGTAATGTCAGGAGTTTATATAAAATAGGAGTGATTAAAGGTGTTTAAAAAATTAATGGTTGAAGGTATGAGTTGTCAGCACTGCAAACATAACATTGAAACGGTTCTTAAACAAATGGCTGGTATTAAGGAAGCAACTGCAAATTATAACGAAGGCTATGTTGATGTTGACTTTGACGAAAATCAGGTAAAACTAGAAGCGATTGTGGACGAAATAGAGGATTTAGGGTTTGATGTTAAACTGTAAAGAAACACCAGGGTTAAAGGCTTATTACCCATCCGGCTTGTAAGAGTCTGCTGCTGATAGTATACATGCTGGCTTTACTACCGACCCACAATCTTCCTTGCAGACCGTAAAAACTTAAACAGCTATCGGAACATAATATTTCTACTCCCTGTTCCTCTATAATCTTAAAAAAAGGCGCAGTTTCGGAGCCTTCAGTAGTCAAAAAAACAGCACTATTAATCAGAATTATAGTATTAATAATTTCTGTCATGTGGCTGAGGATATGAGAAAACTCCTCCATTAATGTATTTCCCGCCTTATTATCTCCCTGCCCAAAAAGATTACTGGTTAATAATACTACGACACTACCTTCTATGGTGCTAATAACATCTAGCTCCTGCTGAATTTTTTCCAACAGGTTTTCGCAAAAATCCGCTGCGGGAAACTGAGACCTGGTTTTGGGCTGCAATTTTTCCGCCCCCGTACATTATTTTCTATACTCTTGTTATATTTTAACACATTTATAATCCCGATTGAATTTTGCGGAACAGACCTCTTAAGATACGAAATAAACCATAACCTTCTGGGCTATCTCCACGCTATTTTCTATTTAATCATCCCCATGGACCGGTAAGTGTCCTCATCCATTTCCCCACGGGGCTGCAGATTGTGCCATACCTGATAATACTTTACGGCTAGTTCAGTCATATTACCGTAACGCCCATCAGCACGGTCTAACTCAATCCCTAATTCTTTTAAGCGACTCTGCACATAGACTACTCTCTGTCCTGAAGAGCCTTTTTTTAGCGCAACTGGTTTCAAATTGTCTGGAAACATCTTACCATTTTCCACAATTCTAACCGGGGTTCCCCAAGGAACCATCGGGTAAAGTTTTTCTACATCACGGTTAAACATACGGATACAACCGTGGGAAGCATAAGTTCCTATAGAGTATGGTTTGTTAGTACCGTGGATACCATATATCCCCCAGGGTACATTAAGCCCCATCCAGCGTGTACCAAAACCACTACCCCAGCCTACCCCTTTGTGTACCACATTCCATTCACCCAATGGAGTCGGAGTTTCGGATTTACCTACTGCTACCGGGTATCGCCTGATTTCTTTATCATTCTGATAAAGTACCAGGGTACGTGTCTTCACGTCAATCACTATCAGCAATCTATCCTCAGATTTATTATTAGTTATACAGGGGTATGCAGACTCCACTTCCATAAGTGTTTTCCAGACTTCCGGGGTAACTACGCCATCGTCCTTCATACCATGAGCCAGTTGAAATATCCTTACATATTCACTGGTTGCATTATTATATCTGCCATCAGGCTGTATGTCATAGCCTATCTCCCGCAATCGGGCCTGTACCAGCCAAATGGCTTCACCCTCCAGGCAGGGTTGCTGTAAATAGAGAATGGGATAATTAAGCTGGTCTATACGCGGTGGGGTTATTTGTTCTTCCTTAGTATCGGCTGCCGGGGTAGCACCATAAACAGGTATACTGATGATTAAACTAAAAACTAATATTATGATTAAAACTACTGCCCTACGCAAAATAATTACCTCCTGGATACACATTTTCGTTTAGTTTGCCCAGGAGAGCTGATATACATAACTAATCAATTAGCTAATTTTTTCTTGAAAATAACACCAAATATATAACTTACTTATTTTGAGGAAGGGGTATATTCAGGTGGCTCCGTGTAAAATTTAATTTCTCAATTAATCATTTTTTGGGGTTAGCATCTGTTCGGCATAGCGCAGGGCGGTAGGGGTAATGGCACATCCGCCTGCTGCCGTTTCCCGCAAATCAGCCGCCATGATTTTTCCAATACGATACATGGCCTCCACGACTTCATCAAACGGTATAAAGCTTATTATTCCGGCCAGGGCCATATCTGCACTAGTCAGGGCGATAGCGGCAGTAGTTCCATTTCTTTTGGAACAGGGCACTTCCACCAAAC
>CAZUFR010000003.1:0-4925 GCA_964619655.1 uncultured Syntrophomonas sp.
CCTACCGGTCCGGCCAAATCATTTACGGAAGCTCCACCGCTAATTAATATGCCCAAACTGGATAAGAGCAGGACGGTTAACTCATAGGTTTGTTGAAAACCAATTTTAATAGCACTTATTATCCCCTGTTTATCATAAGTCAGGGCACTCATGACCCCGATACTGGGTTTACCGCTAGTTTCATTTTTGACCGGAGTTATACTAAGATTTACTGCCTGTTCATTACGTTTAACCGTAAGATTTAGGGGTTGCCCCTCCGGGGTGGAACTGATAGCAACAGTAAACTCTTCCCAGGTTTTGATATCATTATTATTTGCCTGTAGAACCAGGTCATTGGCCTGAAGCCCTCCTTGTTCTGCCGGGGTATTGGCAACTACCTGGCCAATTATGGGCTGATCTGAAACCCGGGGTATGCCCACCACGGAATAGATATAAACAAATATTAAAAGGGCTAGAACAAAATTCATAAACGGTCCGGCAAAAGCTACCGCCATCTTTTCCAGGGGCGTGCGGTTGTTAAAACCTTCCGGATCGTTGTCATCACCCGGTTCTTCCCCCGCCATACGTACATAGCCACCCAGTGGTATCAGGCGCAGGGAGTATTCCACTCCATCTTTTTTACGGCCATAAACTTTGGGACCAAAGCCAATACTGAATTCCCATACCGGTATGCCTATTTTACGTGCAGTTATAAAATGACCCCATTCGTGTACCAGTATAAGTACCGCAATAATCAGCAAGGTTATCAATATAGTAGTACCTGTGTTCATACTTTGCCTCCCTTAATTAGAAAATAGACCGGGGAATGGACGCGGGCTCGCTTCGCTCGCGCGGATAGCAAGGATTTACGCGGATCTTTTAAGACACTGATTACACTGATTTTTAATATAATGATTCAAATGTATATTTATTACTTTTTCCAGTGGAACCAAATAATAGAAATTTTCAGTGTATTTCATATTTTTCAGTGGATTCAGTGTCTATTTTCTAAGTCTATCATAGCCTGGCAAATTTCCCGCGCCCAATTGTCGGCCTCAAATATTGTCTCCAGACCCGGATTTTTTACCAGGCTATGTTTGTTCATAGTTTTTTCCACCAGCAGTGGTATATCCGTAAATTTGATTTTACCATTAAGAAAACTGCTTACGGCTACCTCATTGGCTGCGTTTAGAACCGTCGGCATGGTTCCACCTGCTCTACCTGCTGCATAAGCCAGACGCAAACAGGGAAAACGGCCCTCATCTACCTTATCAAAGTGTATCTTCGCCAGGCTGGTAAAATCAAGGCTGCGAGCTGGTGACTCCAGTCTACCCGGCCAGGTTAAAGCATACTGGATAGGAATACGCATATCAGCTACACCTAGATGGGCCAGGAATGACCCATCCACCAGTTCCACCATGGAATGGATAATGCTTTCTCTTTGTACCAGTACCTGAATCAGGTCATAGTCGACATTAAACAAATGATGGGCTTCAATTACTTCCAGACCCTTATTCATCAAACTGGCAGAATCAATAGTTATTTTAGGTCCCATCGACCAGTTGGGATGCTTCAATGCCATATCAACGGTAACCTTATCCAGTTCTTCCGCGGTAAAATCGCGGAAAGGTCCACCGGAAGCAGTAAGCCAGACCTTTTTTAAATAGCTGCTTTCACCCTGCAGACACTGGAATACAGCAGAATGCTCACTATCTACCGGGATAATAGCTACGTTTTCTTCCTGTGCCGACCTCATAACAATATCTCCAGCCGCCACCAGGGTTTCTTTATTAGCCAGAGCTATTCTCTTATGAGCTCGTATAGCCGCCAAAGTTGGTTTAATTCCTACTGCTCCACTTACTGCTACCAGTACCGTATCAGCTTCAGGCAGAGAGCTAAGCTCGCACATACCATCAATACCGGCCAGAACTCTACATTGTCCACCTATCTTCTCTTTTAACTGCAGATAAGCCCCGGGGTCAAAGACAGCTACTGCCAGCGGGTTATATTTTTGTACCTGTTTTTGTAGCAGGGAGACTTCATCCCGAGCGGCAAGGGCAATTACCCGAAATCGTTGCGGGTGTTTGTCTACCACTTCCAGGGCTTGCCTGCCTATAGAGCCGGTAGAACCTAGTATGATAATATTAGTTATACTTTCATTTTCTATGATTTCTTTCAATCCTTCTTCCCCCATCCCAGGCCTCCAAAAAGACCTGCTCGGTAACAAGCCATTATTATGACTACCGTAACCGGTCCCATTATCATCCCCACTATTCCTCCCAGTTGCAAACCAGCATAAAGGGATATCAAGGTAGCCAGAGGATGTAACCCGATATTATCCCCTACAATTTTAGGTTCCAGGAACTGCCGGACTACGGAAATCAGAACATATACTACCAGCAAGCCAATGGCCAGGCTATTATTCCCGCTTATAAAATTCCAGATAATCCAGGGCACAAATATAGTTCCTGGCCCCAGTACCGGTAATATATCGCAAATACCTACTAAAATCCCAATAGTTAATGCATAGTCCACCCGCAAGACTTTAAGCGATACCATGGTTACCACTGCGGTAATGGTAATTAATATGCTGTAAGCCTTTAAAAATCCGACCAGAGCCCCAAACAACTCACTGGTTATTTTCACCGTTTTAGACTGTGCGCTACCAGGGATAAAATGCATAGAAAATTCCTTCAAAGCCTTCCGGTCTTTCATTATGAAGAAAGTGGCAACAGTAGCAATCATCAGGAATATCAATGCACCAGGTAACATGGCAAGGGTTTGTATCAATATATTAATACTACCATCGAGTACTGTTTGCAAGGCCTGTAAACTCTTCCCCAAATTATCCTGTATAGTAGCCTCCACCTGAGGAGGTAGATTTAAACGCAGGTAAAATACCTGGAAATCACCAATTGTAGTAATAAACCGGTTGATTATCTGATCGGAATAGTGCGCTATCTGGGGGTAAATCCGGGATAGATCCTTGATGATGGCGGAAATAATCGCTGATACCAGGTAGATAAATCCTCCAACCACTATAATCAGGCTGATAACTACTGACCAGGCCCTCCCAATTTTTAACCTTTTTTCAATAAATCTAACTACCGGTTCCGTTATTACCGCTATTAGTACAGCAAAAATAAAGGGAAGGAAGATTACAGGAAGATAGGATAATATCCCACCTAATATAGGGAACACATAGGTAAATAAAAGGTATATGGCTACCAGAGCCATAACCAGTATGGATAATCGGGTTAATAGTTTAACATTCTTTTGTAGTTCGGGATCCATATTACTCCCCCTTTTTCAACAGACGCAGAACCCGCTGAAACGAATTTCAGTGTCCTTCAGTGTCAAATTATGTAAATAGCAAAATAATAAATCAGGGGAGCGAGGAGGAGGAAACTATCAAAACGGTCTAAAACCCCTCCATGTCCCGGTATGATTTTTCCACTGTCTTTAACTTGAAAGAACCTCTTGGCCCCGGATATGAAAAAGTCTCCCAATTGAGCTAAAATGCTGGCTCCTATTCCTAACAGTAAAGCATATGCAGGGCCAACTCCATCAATATCTATTACCAAAAAAAAGATAAGTGCGGTGATAGCAGAAACTACCAGTCCCCCTACCGCTCCCTCCCAGGTTTTATTAGGACTCAAGATAGGAGTCATTTTGTGTTTACCCCATAACTTACCAGCAAAATAGGCACCGGTGTCACTACCCCAGGTTAGAATCAGGGCTAATATAATTATAAGAAAAGATTGATGTAAATCGGCAATTTTTATGGCATAGCTCAATAAAAACCCTATGTAAGCAGCCCCAAAAAGACTTATGGCAGTATCTTTAATGGTTAAATCCGGATACTGCAAGATAGATACAAAAACTGTCAGAATTAATATTGCAAATATTCCAGGATACAAATATGAATCGGGGGCAAAGAGGAGTAATAATAGTAATAGCAGTCCCGGTATTAGTAAAGGCCTTAGTTGGATATTAGACATCATTCGGGTAAACTCCAAAAAAGCCAGTATTGCCATGAGAGCAAACAACAGTTTCCAGTACAGGCCTCCCAGATAAAGTATTCCCAAAAAAACAGGAATACCAATGACTGCCGTAAGCACTCGGGTTTTAAACACTCTCATCATCCTTCTCTACAGCAGTTAATGCTCCGAATCTTCTATCTCGCTGCTGGTAATCCCGTATAGCCGTTAACAAATCCTCCCGGGTAAAATCAGGCCACAGACAATCTGTAACCCAGATTTCGGTATAAGCTAACTGCCAGAGGAGAAAGTTACTTAAGCGCAATTCCCCGGCGGTTCTTATTAAAAGATCGGGGTCAGGTACCCCCCTCGTGTATAAAAAAGAGGCAACAGTATCTTCACATATGCTGTCCCGGGATATCTCACCGCTAACAACGCCATCGACTATTGTTTTTATGGCCTCAACTATCTCGGCTCGGGCACCGTAATTTAGAGCTATATTGAATAATAGCCCCTGGTTATTGGAGGTAGTTAACAGAGCCCGCTTAATTTCGTCCTGACATTCCTGGTTTAAGACACTATAATCACCGATAACATTAATACAAACATCATTCTCATTAAGCTCATCCAGTTCTTTATGAAGGAATTCAACCAGGAGTTTCATCAAGAACTGTACTTCGTTTTCAGGTCTTTTCCAGTTCTCGGTGGAAAAAGCATATACGGTTAATACTGGGATTTTTAATTCATCACAGGCTTTTACCACCTGTTTTAGAGAACCCATACCCGCCCGATGTCCCATAGTACGGGGCATAAGCCGCTTTCTTGCCCACCTGCCATTACCATCCATAATAATTGCTACATGACGAGGAAGGGAACTGTTATCTATTACTTCCTTGATATTGGTTATTCTTTTAAGCAAAAGTAACCCTTCTTTCGCTAAATTACAAAACCCCCCGAGCAGGGGGT
>CAZUFR010000003.1:5025-31096 GCA_964619655.1 uncultured Syntrophomonas sp.
TTAAGCAAAAGTAACCCTTCTTTCGCTAAATTACAAAACCCCCCGAGCAGGGGGTGTTTTTGTAATAATTATAACCATTGACAGTATTTATTTAAACTATAATTCTGCAAATAAAACCTCGAATTTAACTTAAAGAACCGTCCATACCCGAAAGATACACCCAAAGGGAAAACGTTAACCACATATGAAAATAGATATATCGGGTTGGCAGAGTCAGGAAGTACCTCACTCCTAACCCTTTACCCCTCACTCTAGACAAATAGTCAAGTTCTCAATTCGAAGTTATTTACAAGACAGCTTTGTTAATCAGCGCCTATGTTCCAATTAGACTTCCATAATGTCTTTTTCTTTAGCCGAAGTTATAGTATCAATCTCTTTGATGTACTTATCGGTTAGTTTTTGAACCTCATCCATGCCTTTTTTGCTTTCATCTTCGGAAATTAATTTTTCTTTTTCGCTGGATTTAACCATATCATTACCTTCACGGCGAATATTTCTTACTGCTACTCGGGTTTCTTCCGCTTTTTTCTTTACTACCTTTACTAAATCTTTGCGGCGTTCTTCGGTTAGCTGAGGAATTGCGATACGTACTACATTACCGTCATTATTGGGATTAACCCCCAGGTCTGATTTCATGATGGCTTTTTCAATATCGGCTATACTCCCTTTGTCCCAGGGTTGGATAACCAGCAATCTGGCTTCTGGAACTGTAATGTTGGCCAGCTGGTTAAGTGGCGTTGGTTCACCGTAATAATCTACCATTAATTTTTCTACCATAGCAGGATTAGCTCTACCTGCCCTCAGAGTGGCTAAATCGCCAACATAATGTTCTATAGTTTTTGTCATCCGCTCTTTAGCGTCATTTAAAATGTCTTTTATCACTGTCTTACCTCCCCTACGTAGGTACCTATATTTTCACCTTTAACTGCCCGTAATATATTGCCATCCTCCATCAGGTTAAACACTATTATGGGTATTTTGTTGTCCATACATAAAGAGGCAGCGGTAGAGTCCATCACTCCCAATCCCTGGTTAAGAACATCGATGTACTGCAAATAGTTATATTTCTTGGCATCAGGGTTTTTAATTGGGTCAGCATCATATACCCCGTCTACTTTTTTAGCCATTAGAATAACATCAGCCTCAATTTCTGCTGATCTTAGAGCAGCAGCAGTATCCGTAGAAAAATAAGGGTTCCCGGTACCAGCGGCAAATATTACTACTCTTCCTTTTTCCAGGTGTCGAATAGCTCTCCTTCTTATGTAAGGTTCAGCTATTTCCTTCATCTCTATTGCAGTCATTACCCGAATTTCCAATCCCTGCTTTTCCAGAGCATCTTGTAAAGCCAGGGCGTTTATTTCTGTTGCCAGCATTCCCATGTAATCTGCAGTAGCCCGGTCCATACCCTGGGCACTACCTGCTACTCCACGCCAGATATTGCCTCCACCAACAACGATAGCGACTTCTACCCCCCTGGCTACAACTTCCACTATCTGCCCGGCTATCGATACCAGGGTTTTGGGGTCTATACCATATCCGCTACTTCCAGCCAATGCTTCCCCACTAAGTTTTAGTATAACCCTCTTATACCTGGGATTTTGCAAGCAAATACCCCCCTGCTCTATTATTCCGACAACTGGTCAGGTTCCCGAATTGTAAAAAGGAAATGCGTAAGCATTTCTACGTTAATTCAAAATTCAACATTCAAAATTCTTAATTAACTACGCTATTTTGGGTTACCCCCAAACTTTGCCATACCTGCACCGTCTGCTACCAGCACCTTATTATGATATTATCCCTTTATCTGAGCCATAACCTCGGCAGCAAAATCAGCCTGTTCCTTTTCTATTCCCTGACCTAATTCATAACGTACAAACCTTCTCACATTTATATTCTCACCAATTTTGGCAACATGTTCATGGATTAATTGCTGCACCGTCTTGTCGGGGTCCTTAATGAATTGCTGTTCCAGTAGACAGCGTTCCTTATAGAACTTATCCAGGCGACCTTCCACCATTTTGTCAATCACCTTTTCCGGTTTTCCTTCTTCCAGAGCCTGGGCTTTTAATACTTCCCTTTCATGGGTAATAACTTGTTCAGGAATATCTTCCCGACTAACATAATCGGGATTCGAGGCTGCTATCTGCATAGCAATATCGTAAGCCAACTGCTTAAATTCAGCCGTTTTTCCTACGAAATCAGTTTCGCAGTTAACCTCTACCAGTACTCCTATACGACCACCGGCGTGAATATAAGAGGTAACCACCCCTTCACTGGCAACTCTACTGGCTTTTTTAGCTGCACTGGCCAGCCCTTTGGTACGCAACTCATCTATAGCCTTTTCAATGTCCCCATCGGTAGCTACCAGGGCCTTTTTACAGTCCATCATCCCTGCACCTGTTCTCTCCCGCAGTTCTTTTACCATTTCAGCAGTAACCACTGATTTTAACCTCCTAATTAATTTATTTCATAAAAAAGGGGTGTTTTAAGGAAAACATCCATTACACCCCCTGGTTTGTTTATGCTGTAACCTGTTCTCCTTGTTTACCTTCTAATACGGCATCGGCAATTTTAGACGATATTAGTTTAACTGCCCGGATAGCATCGTCATTTCCAGGTATAATATAGTCAATTTCATCAGGATCACAATTAGTGTCTACTATTGCTATTACTGGGATGTTGAGCTTACGAGCTTCTGCCACCGCTATTCTTTCCTTACGCGGGTCTACTACAAAAACAGCACCGGGAAGCTTATCCATGTCCTTTATCCCGCCCAAAAATCTTTCCAGTCGTTCCCGTTCATTAAGAAAACGGGCAACCTCTTTTTTGGTTAGTACCTCAAAAGCTCCTTCACTTTCCATTTTCTCCAGTTCTTTTAGACGAAATACCCTTTTTCGTATGGTTTTATAGTTGGTCAGCATTCCTCCCAGCCAGCGCTGGTTTACAAAATACATGCTACACCTTTGGGCTTCGTCTCTGATGGTTTCCTGCGCCTGTTTCTTGGTTCCAACAAACAGAACACCCTTCCCATCTGCAACTATTGATTTGACGAATTCATAAGCTACATCAAACATTTTTACTGTCTGCTGCAAATCAATGATATAGATGCCATTTCTCTCCATGTAGATATATGGGGCCATCTTGGGGTTCCATCTGCGGGTTTGGTGTCCAAAGTGCACTCCTGCCTCGAGAAGTTGTTTCATAGTAATTACTGACATCGTTATTCCTCCTTTTAGTTTTATTCCTCCGCAGTTTCATCCCTTCTGAAAACTAAGAGCTAGCACCGTTCAGAAAGTCAAGCTGCGTGTGTAATTACCAACTGATAATATAGCATAATTTTACCTGGTTTTGCAAGCAAAGCGGGAATCTTCTCCCAAAATAATCAATTAAATAGGGGGACGGTTTCCGTCCCCCTGTTTCCCTACATACTTGCTCTTTTCTTGTTAACCAGGTTGAGTATTAAACTAACTTCTCCTTGTCCCCGGTCTAAAAGTTTAGCAATGGCCCTGATGGAGTAGCCTTTGTCGGCCAAAGCCTTAACTGCCATATAAGGATGAGCTTTTTTCAAGCTTTCAATCCATACTTCTAAATCCCCCAAATCCTCTATCTCTGTTACATCATCACAGGTATCCTGATTGGTTATGTTTACCGGATCAGCAAGTTGGTTTTGCTGCCTGGGGATATCGGCTGAAGGTTGATTCTGTATCTGAATAAGGTTGTCCAGCTCATCTTTACCCTCAGAATTTATCCGGTCTATAATAATCCCGGCTGTAACTTCATCCAGCGTATTAAGGGGGTTATCATATGAATAGCCCGCCGCCTGCATCCGATGTATTAATTCCCGGCTATTTATTCCCAGACTCCGCGCCAGTTCATAAATCCTTATTTTCGCCTTCGGCTTTATAATAAGGCTACTATCGTCTGTAGATAATTCAGGTTTTACTATTTCATCATCTGGTACTTGTTCTTCCTCATTAACTTTACTTAATCTGCAATCAATATTCGTAACAATTTCACGCGAGATATCCACGCTTTTCTCCAGCATGGTATTTAAATTATCCTGAACCAAACGGGCTTCTAATATGGTGTTTTTTAAGTCCGCAAAGCCTTCTGATAACCAGGATTTTCTCCAGACCAGATAACAGGCAATAGCCAAAAATATAATTATAATAGTTAAAATTATTTCCGCTATTGCCATTCACCTACCTTACTTACAAAATAAAATGCTGGTAGCAAAAGAAGGAGGACCAAGTTTAGTTATATTTTTAATAAATCAGTGTAAATCATAAGAAATCAGTGTTATCTGTGTCTGTTTCCTAAACAATGATGTCCAGATTACTTCCGCTCTCATTACCGCTATTTGATTTATCCTTTTCTTCATTTTCTTGCTTGTTGTTGCCTTTATACCTTTTTCGGGATTGTTTTTCTTTTTCCTCTTTTTCATGGACTTTTTTATGTTCGCTTTGCAGAGCCTTATTAACCGTTTTAGTATAGCGGTCAGTTTGTTCATTTATATTTTTTATAAATTCTTCCTGTCGATGATTGTTTCCGGTCTGCTGAGCTTGCTGTATCTTTGCTACATCGCCGACTTTTTGAACGAGAACCTGCATATCAACGCTTTTAATAGTCATAATGGTCTCCCTTCATTTTATCGCAGCGACGTTAACCTCACTTCTCCCTGATCCAGTATAAATTCAGAGTACTTTATGGGATCGTTTACTATATAGATAGGCTGACCAATGCTGATGCGAACCCCGGGATATACTATTTCCAGTACCCTTACTTTAGCAGCCTGGGTCTTTTGAAATTCGTTTTCTATAGCAACCATTCTTTCCGTTACCTGTTCTAATTCCTGCCGCACGCTCTTCAGATTATCCAGCATTTTAATCAGTTCCATTTTTCTTCTTTCACTAAGGTTTTCTGGAGATACCCCACTTCTCTGAAAAACCTGCAGATTATGATTTAGAATGTCCATAGCCCTCTTTTTTTCATCTTTTGCCCGGTTTAGGGTCTGGTACTCACCCCTCAGATGCGGGTTTACCCCTACCTCTACTATGGTCTGGGTAGCCAACTGGGAGCCAATTACCTTGGCTTCTACTTCTCGACCCGCCTGAATAGTACCACCTACAATTAGCGCTTTGCGATCGCTTACTTTGACACATTCACCCGCTTTAATGTAAGATTGCATGATAGCTTCCCTAATCAGCACATCTCTACCTGCATCCAGCCGCGAGTTTTCAACGAAACGGGCATGGATACTATCCCGGGCCTTAATCAGCGTTTTCATACATCCGGTAATTCCACCCCGTACTAGAATACTACCAGCCGCGGTAACTTCTGCCCCGTCAATAAAGCCTCGTACTTCAACATCGCCACCCGAGTTTACCTTAAATCCAGAATTGATACTCCCGGTTATACAGACATTGCCGACAAAATCTATATCACCAGTTGAATAATCAACATCCCCGGAAACGGTTAGCACAGGGTTTACCATTACCTTATTATCGACGATAGTAACATGCCCATCTATGGTAGCATATAAATTTAACTCATCTTCATCGGCAACCGTATTAGTCCCCCTGGGTAAGCGGATATCCTTACCTTTCTTAGCCGGAATCTCAGTGCCCAGCACACTGGTGCCTGGAGTTCCTTCATCACCTGGTGTTTTCTCCACCAGCAGTTCACCCATTTTTACATTATGTATTAACCCCAGGTCATGGTAATCTACCTTGCCATTTTCATCTATCTTAGGGCCTACCCGTTCCGAAGGTAAGGGAAATTTATAGATAAGTTTAGCATCCTTACCGTTTACAGGTGCTTTTCCTTCGGCTACTAGTATTTTATAAGCCCAGTTCTTTTCTTCCAGAGCCTCCCTGATGCTGTCTTCGCTAACACCATAGCTGATATGTTTTTCAGTCAGGGCCTGTTTTACTATATCCATATTACAGGGGTTTCCCCCACCAGTAGGAGGCACTACTTCCAAATAGGCTTTTAGTAAATCTCTTTCAACAATAATATTAGCTTTTCCATCAATGCTGTACTCTTTATCGGTCATAAGTTTCCCTCCCACTTATACCACCAGGTTTTTCTTTTTACTCAAACTTCCCCTTAATCTTAGAATTGCTTTGGTATGTAATTGTGATATTCTAGATTCGGATAAACCCAGAACCATCCCAATCTCTTTTAAGGTCAAACCTTCATAGTAATATAGATAAACTACCTTTTTTTCTTTTTCCGGAAGTCGCGCTATAGTTTTAGCCAGTAATTCTTTTACTTCTGAAATCTCCAACAGTTGCAGGGCATCAGTGGCATTATGGTCTTCTAGAAGATCTACTATACGTTTCTTTTTATCATCACCGTCATCACCTGGTATGAAATCATCTAATGATATTATCGTATTTGCCGCAACTTCTCTTAAGAGGTTGGCAAATTCGTTAATAGTAAGGCCCAATTCCTGAGCCACCTCAGCATCAGTAGCAGCGCGCCCTAGTTCCCCTTCCAGTTTGGTATAGGTTTTTTCCAATTCCTTGCTCTTTTGTCGTACCGATACAGGTACCCAGTCCATAGATCTAAGTCCGTCAATCATAGAACCCCGGACTCTGGTTATGGCATAAGTTTCAAATTTAATATTGCGCTTATGATCGTATTTTTCAATGGCATCAATAAGCCCTTCAATTCCATAGGAAATGAGTTCATCTACCTCTACTACTGAGGAAAGGTTTATGGCCAAACGGTTGGCGACGTATTTTACCAGATGAGCATAGTGGATAATAAGATCATCCCGGGCATCAATATCGTTCTTTTCCTTGTATTGAACCCAATTTATACTCATATCTGTAGCCATTAAATAATTCTCTCCCCATGTCCTATGGTTCTAACTATTAAATCACCGGTTTCCGGATCAAAGGTAATAGTACGCCCATAGTTTCCTCCAGTATCTCGTGCTAATATTGGAATACGGTGCTTTTGTAAATTTTCGGTTACGGCTATAGCATTTCTTTCCCCAATTTTCATAATATCGCTTTCTCCGGAAAATTTAAACATCTGGGCTCCACCAGCAATCTTAGCCTGCAGACGGCTGCGATTAGCACCCTGCTTTAACATCATCTCCAGGACTAACTCAATCGCAGTATCAGCAAATTTGGCCTTGTTCTCAGGGTTTTTGGCCTGTAAACTGGATGGCAGCATTATATGAGCCAGGCTACCCAGTTTTATTGCTCGGTCAAAAATACAGATGCCGATACAGGAGCCCAATCCAGCTGTCATAAGCCGGTCCGGCGATCTGGTCATTTTTAAATCTGCCATCCCCACCTGGATAATTTTAGCCATTAATAACTCACCCCAAGTGCCGTTAAAATTGTTTGCAGGGAACCTGGTTCCGGTAGTAGAAAAAAATGGCCTACAACTTCATCTTCACCTTTGGTAAAATCAGTTTCCAGCAGTAGTACATGATCTGCAATTTCCCCAAATTGTGCCAGTATAGCGTTTAAAAGTGCTCCTGCCATGTCTATTCCCAGAGCTGGAACTGAAGGAATAAAAGTTAGTTGAGTAAACTGGGACATCGCATTAAGATATGTAGCCGATAGTATATTACCTAATTCCATCATAGCCGACATTTCCATTTCACTAAGGTTATATATATCGGTTTCGCCATTTTTTCTTTGTAGCAGCATATCAACTAATAACCCGGCCTTTTCAGCCGTTAGTATGAATAAAATGCTGGTAGGTGCTGGTCCGGTAACAATAAAATAGATACCTACTACGTGAGCATCAGCTCCACCTAATAAATCCGGTACGTCAGCAAAGGGAAGAATACTCACCTTAGGTACGGTCATATCAATTTTGGTCTGAATCATCTGGGCCAGTGCGGTTGCTGCATTTCCCGCTCCAATATTCCCGATTTCTTTAAGTGCATCCAACTGCAAACCTGATAGCTGTGTGAAATCTTCCACATTTTTCACCTGCCTAATATTATTACGATTCCAGTATTTGTAATAAATCCAGTAGTATTAGTAATCTGTTATTCACCTTGGCAATACCTTTTATATGCTCAGCATTTATTGAACTATATACTTTTTCGGTCTCTTCGATATCTTCTTTTCCTAAACGCAATACTTCGGAGACCTGGTCTACAATTATTCCGACTTTCAAATCATCAAACTGGAATACAATGATTCGCTTATCCTCTTCATTGCCCTCTGCTTGCAGATTAAATTTTTTATGTAAGTTTATGATAGGAATGATGTTGCCCCTGAGATTTACTACCCCTTCAATATGATTTTCCGACCTGGGTACCCGGGTTATATCTAAAAGCCGGTTTATGTCCTGAACATTAAGAATATCAACTGCATATTCTTCTTTTCCCAGGTGAAATGCAACTACCTGGATGTCGTCTTCCTGCCTATATGTACCTTGAAAGTAAAGGTCTACTGTCTCCTCCATTAATGCCCCCCCCTTTTTAAAAAAGTGTTACTATATCAAGTATTAGTCTGACATGGCCATCACCAGCAACAATAGCACCGGCTAAACCAGAAATTCCACCTAAGAGCCGGCCCAAAGATTTAATTACGATTTCCTGTTGCCCTATTAAGCTGTCTACTACTAATCCAATTTGCCTTTCACCCTTGCGAACCACCACCACGTACATATCATCTACTTCACACTGACCTGGTACTGACAGCAGGTCGCCCAGTCTATACAGGGGTAGTACATTCCCCCTTAGCATTATTACCTCTTGATTTTGTACCATTTTAATATCCGAGGCAGTTATCATGGTAGTTTCATCTACAGAGCTGAGTGGAATAGCATATAATTCATCCTGAACTGATACCATCAGGGCCTGAATAATAGCCAGAGTTAATGGTAACTTAATTCTGAAACGAGTACCCTGTCCAGGTTTGGAATCTACAAAGATTTCTCCACTGAGGGATTCAATTTTGGTTTTTACCACATCCAGTCCTACTCCTCGGCCGGAAATATCGGTTATGTTATGGGCAGTACTGAAACCTGGGTTAAATAGTAATTCAATGGCTTCCTCCCGGCTTAACTGCTCCGCATCACGAGCAGTTAAAATCCCTTTTTCCACCGCCTTTTTAATTACCCGGTCGGTATCTATTCCTCCTCCATCATCATCTACCTCTATATAAACGTTATTTCCTTCGTGTCGGGCCCTAAGAATAACCGTCCCTTTCTGCGGCTTTCCTTTTTTAAGCCTTTCCGCGGAGGATTCCAACCCGTGATCAATAGCGTTACGAAGTAGATGAACCAGGGGATCACCTATCTCGTCAATAACAGTTCGGTCCAGTTCGGTTTCTTTGCCTTCTATAAGAAAATCTACTTCTTTATTTAAGTCCCTGGCCAAATCTCGAACCATACGGGGGAAACGATTAAACACCTGCTCTATAGGGACCATGCGAACCTTCATTACCACCGACTGCAAGTCAGTGCTGATACGATCTATCTGCTCAATGGTTTCATTTAACTCAGTAATTTTGTTACTAAAACCAATCTGCTCCAGGCGCCCCTTGTGCATCACCAGTTCCCCCACCAGGTTCATGAGATTATCTAAACGATCAATATCTACTCTGACCGTCTGTTTCACCTTATGACTGCGAGCACTATCCGGAGTCTCCAAGGAAGTCTTACTGGTATTATTATCGCTATCTGTTCTTACTGAACCTGATTGAGTGCTGAGCGCATTAACATTAATCTCTTGTATATATAAAATACTAACCTCGGAAATATTACTCAGGCGTTTCTCTAAATCTGCAGCAGTAGCTGTGCTGATTAAAAAAATCTCAAAATTATCGTCAAACTTACCCTCGTCAAGGTCCTGGGCTGAAGGCAGGGATTTAATTACTTCACCATCTTCTTCTACCACTTTAAAAACCATAAAAGCCCGAACTGCTTTCATCAAACACCCTTTATCAATAGCTACTTTGATATTATATATTTTGAAATCCCGGCTCACGGCTTCTTTGAGTACAGTAATGTCGTATTCGTTAAAAGCAAAAGAATCCTGATATGAGCTGTTTTCTCCGTTTGGAACCGAGGTTGGGGTTGCTATTTCTTCTTCAATAGTTGCAGCAGCTTCAAAGTTACCAGTTTTTATGTTTTCCAGGATATTAATAAGATCACCATTATCCATTTCTCCCGAGCCATTTTCTTCAATTTTATCAATAATCATTTGCAGTCTATCAAAACACTGAAATATTGTATCAATTACAGGGGTATTAACTGGTATAACGCCTTCCTTTAAATCTGATAATACATTCTCCATATGATGAGTGAGATCGGCCAGATCATCAAAGCCCATAGTTGAAGACATACCTTTAAGGGTATGGGCAGCTCGAAATATTTCATTTAGAGCATCAATATTACCCGAGTCTTTTTCTAATTCCAACAACCGCTGATTTAGACTTTCTAAATGTTCTTTACTCTCCTCTAAAAAAACATCCAGGTACTGGGACATATCCATTTTCATTGGTAAACCACCTCCTAAGATTTCTTTATACTTAATGACTAATTGGATTTTTCAGCATTTTTAAGATTTCCTCGCTTATATCAGGAAGTGGTACGATTTTATCGACCATACCTGTTTCTATAGCAGCCTTGGGCATACCATATATTATACAAGTAGAGGGATCTTCAGCAATAATGCGTGCACCCCTTTCCCTTAGCTTCCTGATCCCGGCAGCCCCGTCAGATCCCATTCCGGTCATAATTACACAAAGCATTGGGAACCAGGACTTCTCTGCTGCAGACTCCAGCAGTACATCGACGGCCGGACGAAGTCCCCCCCGGGGTGCCGACTTATCCAGGTGAATATATAATTGTTTAGCTTTATTGGTACCTTGAACATTAAGCATCATATGATAATCTCCGGGAGCTATGTAAACATATCCTGGTAGTACCTTTTCACCATCTTCTGCTTCTTTCACCCGGACCTCGGATAAGGAATCCAGGCGGTCAGCCAGAGAACGGGTAAACCCGGGAGGCATATGTTGCACTACCAAAAAGGCTGCATCAATTCTTGCCGGTAAACGGGGAATCACCTGATGCAGAGCTTTAGGTCCCCCGGTAGATGTACCTATTAAAACCAATTGGTTTAAAACTTCGTCCGAATTAATCGTTTTAACCGGTATACTTTTTCTAGGTATTGGTATTTCAGTACTACTATAAAGATTCATTAAGTTTCGCTTAGTACCTGCTACTGCTTTTACTTTATTTATAATATCGTCACTTACTTGCTCTATATCCAGTGATATCTGGCCTGAGGGTTTAGTGATAAAATCTACTGCTCCTAGTTGTAAAGCCCGTAGAGTCTGTTCAGCACCCTGGCTGGTTAAGCTACTGAGCATAATAACTGGTACGGGAGTTTCTTTCATAATGTTTTTAAGAGCAGTTAATCCATCCATTTCAGGCATCTCAATGTCCATGGTAATAACATCAGGCTGAAGCTCTTTGGTTTTACTTATGGCATCTTTTCCATTCCTAGCCTTAGCAATAACCTCCAGTTCCGGAGAGCTATTAATAATATCAGATACCATCTTACGCATGAATGCTGAATCATCTACTACCAGAACCTTGATTTTAGCCATTTAATACCCCCTTTTGCCTAAGTAATGCCCTTCTTAATCCATTCTCGCTGTTTCTTAAATATAAACTTAAAAATCCTATCTCGGTCGGTTTCAGCAATACCATCATATTCAACAGCAACCTGAATAGCATTTTTTCCCTGTCTGCCTCTTTCAAATACCCTGATAACATGGGCATAACAGGAAAATATATTTTTTGCTGCAAGCTTAATTTCTATTTCTATCTTTTGTCCCGTCTTTACCTCAGACTTAGTAGAGAACAGTGCTCCCCCGGCACTAATATCAATGGTAACTCCTTCTTCTATCTGACCGTTATCTTCATCGTCAATGACCCGAAAACGGACTGGTAACGATACATCTAATCGCACATATTCTCGTTTCTGATTAACGGGTACAATACGGTCGGGTTTAGTTATTATAAGATAAGGTATAGGTTCCCTTCTGCGGCCTACGACCTTAGTAAAAAAACCAACCGTACTGTTTTTATGGCGCATTATTATCTTAATTTCCTGACCTATACGCATAGGTAATAACGTTCCTTTACGCATGGGCATGGATATATACAAGTACTCTTCCGTAATTTCCTCTATTCTACTAGGTAGATATTCAGTTGCATCACCTTCAGTAAGCTCTATCTCTATCAATTGGTTTACTCTCAACTTATTGGGGTTCATATCCTACCTCCTGGCAACTCTTATTAACCCCCACATGATTTTCTGCCGCAGATTCATATTAAGCCATCCCTATGATTTTTTTAAAAAAACCTTTAATCCCACCGCTATTAATATCTTTAGAGCCACTTTTATTATTACTATTGATAAGATTACTGGTAATACTATTAATATTTTTGGCCGCCTGGCTACGAGGAAATATTTCAATAAAAGCCCTCTGACGCCTAATACCTTCTCCTATCAACGGTTCATTAACTACATGCCCCAGGACATCAATATGTAGATTTAAGAATTTTTCACATACTAACTTAAACTTTTCTGCTACCAGTACACCTTCGATATTATCAACCACCCGATTTACAACCAGGTAAAGAGTTTTATTGGTCGACTGCCGGGCAATGACTTTTACCATCCCGTAAGCATCGGTCATAGAAGTTGGTTCTGGAGTAGTTACAAATATTACATCATTGGCTGACAACAAAAAGGATGTAACATTATTAGATAAACCTGCTCCAGTATCTATTATCATATAATCATATTCACCATCCAGTTTACCTAGCTCTACTAATAACTTTTTAAGATTGTTTTCTCCTAGATTAGCCAGCTCCGTAATTCCTGAGCCACCGGGAATAATATTTAGACCTCCGGGGCCGGAGATAATAATGTCTTTTAAATTTTTCTTTCCTTGTACCACATGGTGAAGATTATATTTAGGAAGTAAACCCAACATTATATCAATATTAGCCAGACCCAGGTCCGCATCCATAAGTATTACTTTTTTATCCCGGTCGCAAAGACTCAAAGCTATGTTAAGGGCCAGGGTGCTTTTGCCCACTCCACCCTTTCCACTGGTAACCACAATTACCCGGGTGTGGTTAAATCCTTGGGCCATCTCTTTTTCGATTTGGTTTTTTACATCCAAAGCCATTTGTCTTAGTTTATCAGCCTGATTGTTCATAGGGCTTCATCCCTTCGTAAGAGCATTTGAGCTAAACGTAACGAGTCCGGAACCTCAATATCATCAGGCACATTTTGCCCGGTAGTAAAATAAGCCATTGGTTTCTTTATTTCATAAAGAGCATTTAAAATGCCTCCATAGTTACAAGTCTCATCCAACTTGGTGAAAATAAGTTTATCAATTCCAATAGTTTCGAAATGCTGGTATATATTAATAAGGTCATTATTATCGGTAGTAACACTCATAACCAGAATAGTCTCATCGGGCCTGGCCATATCAACGAACTCTCGCAATTCCTCCATTTGCTGAGAATTGTAGGGACTACGCCCAGCTGTATCGACAAATACTATGTCATTTTCCCGGTACTGTTCTATAGCCAACATCATATCTGTGGGAGTAAATACTACACTTATGGGAATGCCAATTATTTCTGCAAAAGTTCTTAATTGTTCAGCAGCTGATACCCGATAAGTATCTAGAGTAATCAAGGCCACGCTTTTACTATCCAGAAAGGTAAGATTAGCCGCCAACTTGGCAATGGTAGTTGTTTTCCCCACCCCGGTAGGTCCAACCAGAAAAACTATCATTCCCTTGCGCTCCGGATTGACCTGGATGGGCTGCACCTGTTGAATTAGCTCCTGTAGAGTATGCAGGCAAACATCCCGAGCCCAGGCCTGGTCACTAATACCATCTTTGGGCAAGCGGGCAGCAACGCTGTTAACTACCTTAAGAGCAATATCCCGATCCACATTGTTATTAATTAGAGTTTCATAGAACTGCTGAACTTGTTCAGGCATTCCTTTGATAACTTCAACCTCATACATGCGTGATTTTACATCGGTTATTAAGTTCTTCATTTTATGTATTTCCTGGAGAAGTGCATCCTCCCGGGAAGAATTATCACTGCTGTTAATAGCAGAGGTAGAATTAACCGTATCTACAGCAGCTGATATTTCAGGTTTAGCTACCACCAAGTCACCGGGTACACTTTCCGGCCGATGGCGATCAGTATTGACCTGCAGCTTATCATCAACGACCACGGTTATCTCTACCCGGGGAGGATAAAGCAAACCAAGAATCCCGCCTTTTTTTATCTGCCGGGTATGTAAGATTATAGCATCCCGGCCCATTTCTTCTTTGGCCCTTTGAATAGCAGTCTTGAAATCCCGGGCCACATACTTTTTAATCTTCACGGCGACACCATCCCTATGACCTCAACATTAATATTGGAATCAATCTCGTTGTAAGAGAGAACAATCAAATTGGATATAAAGCGTTCAATTAATCGTTTAAAATATATTCTCAGAATTGGGGCACAAATGACGATAGGCGTTATTCCCCTCTGGCTTAATTCCTCGTACTGTCTTGATAAGCGGTCAATCATGGGTTGGGCTATGTCGGGGTCCAGAGCCAGATAAGAGCCAAATTCACTATGCTGAATAGATTCACGCAATTTCTCCTCTAAGCCCGGATCTAAAGTTAATACACTCATGGTTTGCTTATCCCCGGAATACTGTTTGCTGATTTGCCGTTTCAAAGCCTGGCGCACATATTCAGTTAGAACGTCAATGTCTTTGGTAAGTTTAGAATAATCAGCCAGGGTTTCCAGGATAGTGACCATATCCCTTATGGAGACCTGTTCTTTAAGCAAGTTGGCCAGAACCCGCTGTAAATCACCCAGAGATATCAATTCCGGTATCAATTCATCAACTACAGCCGAGTTTTGTTCCTTAATGTAGTCTACAATGTTCTGTATCTCCTGCCGGCCTAACAGTTCGTAGGCATGGGACTTGATAATAGCAGTCAGGTGGGTAGCCAGAACGGAAGCGGGATCTACTACGGTATAACCTTTTAGTTCTGCCCGCTCTTTATCGGCAGTCTGTATCCACCGAGCAGGTAGGCTAAATGCTGGTTCCAGGGTGTCTATCCCGACTATCTCATTATCATGCTCAATGTCTGGACCGATAGCCAGGTAGTTATCCAGCAGTAACTCTCCCGTAGCAATTTCAATGCCTTTGATTTTAATTGAATAGGCATTAGGTTTCAGCTGCATATTGTCTCTTATGCGTACCGGCGGAACAATAAAACCCATTTCTACCGCACACTGTCTTCTTATCATTATAATACGATCCAGCAGATCTCCCCCCTGTTCGGAGTCTACCAGAGGTATCAATGCATAACCCAGTTCCATTTCCATTTTCTCCACCTGTAGTAACTCCACTACGTTCTCGGGTTTTTTTATCTCTTCTGCTTCCTGCACATCTTCCGTATCAATTTCTTCAACTGTTTTGGCGGCTGAAGTCCTGAAGGTAAAGAAGAGTAAGCCAAAAAAGGCAGCCAGAGAATACATAGGCAAACGGGGCAGGCCGATGCTTCCCAGCACCAAAAGAATAAGGGCTGCCAGACCCAGAGCTTTGGGATAATTTAGCAGCTGAGAGGTCAGTTCCGTCCCCAGACTGGTCTTGGAGGCGCTCCGGGTAACTACTATACCGGTAGCTGTCGATATAAGCAGCGCCGGGATCTGGGTAACCAGTCCATCTCCAACCGTAAGAATGGTATATATCTGCATGGCCTCCCCTGCTGTCATGCCTTTCTGAGCCATACCAATAATAAAACCACCCACAATATTAATGATAATAATGATGATACCTGCAATGGCATCACCCTTAACAAACTTACTGGCACCATCCATAGCCCCATAAAAGTCGGCTTCTTGCCCAATTTTCTCCCTTCGCTCCCGGGCGTCCTGTTCATTTATTAATCCCGCATTCAAATCTGCATCTATGGCCATCTGCTTACCCGGCATAGCATCCAGGGTGAACCGGGCAGCTACTTCAGAAACCCTTTCCGCACCCCGGGTAATAACTATAAATTGAATTATTACTATAATTAAAAATATAACTAATCCGACTACAGTATTACCTCCAATGACAAAAGAACCAAAAGAAGCAATAACCTGACCCGCCTCTGCATTTAGTAAAATTAATCGGGTAGAAGAAATATTAAGAGAAAGCCGGAAAAGGGTCATAACCAGCAGCAGTGAAGGAAATACTGAGAAATCCAATGGGTCAGTATTAAACATAGATACCATTAAAATAATCAGGCCAAAGCTAATATTAAAAGTTAGTAATATATCCAACAAAGATGGTTTCAGTGGTATTATCATCATCATGACAATACCTACCACCAACAGAGCTATTAAGATGTCGCTGCTGCGTCCTATAAATCGGTTTAGCAACCCGACCCTCTCCTCCATTGACTATCCTCCCGCCTTTAAATAACCCTCTTTTTTTGCTTATAAACAAAGGCCAGTATTTCGGCCACTGCCTGGTATAATTCTTCCGGAATCAAATCTCCAATTTCGGTACTATAGTAAAGAGTTCGAGCCAGCAGTGGGTTTTCCACTACCACTACCCCATTTTCCTGAGCAATTTCTTTTATTTTAAGAGCTATGAAGTCCTGACCCCGGGCAATAACCACGGGAGCATCCATTTCCTTATATTTATACCTTAATGCCACCGCAAAATGGGTAGGATTAGTTATTACTACATCAGCCTGAGGTACTTCTGCCATCATTCTACGCATGGCAAACTCCCTTTGAATTTGGCGCTGCCGAGATTTTACCAGAGGGTCTCCTTCGGTCTGTTTATATTCCTGCTTAACATCATATTTTGACATTTTCAAGGATTTCTCGTATTCATACCACTGGTAGAGATAATCTAATACTCCTATGATTAAGAATACTACCCCCACTTTCAGAGCCATCTCGAAAATGATGACACTAATAACTTTAATACTATAAGCCAATTCCATATCTACAAAACGGGGAAATATATAAAAATACTTCTTAAAAACCGAATATACTATATACCCGGTTATAATTACCTTAAACAGAGCCTTGGCCAATTCTACCAGAGCTCTTTTGGAAAACACCCGTTTGAAACCTTCAATCGGGTTAATCCGTTCTAATTTCGGAGTAAGTACTTCAGCACTAAAGATAAACCCCACCTGCAGGTAGGTTATAATTAGAGCCGCTACAAAAGTTGCTAAAAATACTGGTAACAAGACCTTCCCCATTAGTAACAGAGCCTCGATATACATGGCATAAATGTATTCATTAGTAAAATCAGTAAGGGTTCGGTCCAATATGTATAGCGCGGTAAAACCTTCCAGGTTGTTTATCATATAAGTCAAGGTTACATAAATGGTTACCGTCCCCACCAGGAGAATAACGGCTGAATTCAGGTCCGTACTCTTAAAAACCTGGCCTTTTTTACGGGCTTCTTCCTTCCGCCGGGGGGTAGCCTTTTCGGTTTTCTCGCCGGTATCCCCTTCCCCGGCAAAAAGCTGGAGGTTAAATAGATAACGTTTCTCTAGATCATCATGCATATTCACATTCCCATTAATTTAATTATCTGGTCCAGGTAAGTAAAGAATCTGGCAAACAGGATATTAAACACCCACATATATACTGGCATCATTATAAACAGGGTACCCAGGCCAACCAGTATCTTTAAAGGCAATCCAACAATAAACACATTCATCTGGGGAACGGTTCGGGCTATAAATCCCATGGCTATATCTGCCGTCATGATAGCAATTATAATAGGAGCCGCAATTTTAACGGCTATAACAAACATGTATACACTTATGTCAATAATTAAGTCATAGAAACCGGCATTAAGGCTGAGACCCAGTACCGGTATAAGCTTATAGCTCTGAATAAGAGCCTGAAACAAGTAATGATGACCGTCAATTGCTAGATAAAGTAGTAAGGCTATAGTTTGAGTAAGGTTACCCATCAGAGGTATTTGGGTTCCCGACTGGGGATCAACCACATTGACAATGGCAAACCCCATCTGCATATCCATAACCTGTCCTGCCAGTTGTATGGCGGCAAATACCATATAAGCAACAAATCCGATGGTATAACCAATCAAAATTTCTACTGCCAAAGCAGCAATAAACAACCCGGGAGTTTTAAGTTCTTTGGCATAGGTAACCGGTACAAAATAAGCCATAACTGCTGCCAGGGCAATAATAGTAAGAACCTTTACCCGTACTGGCATCATGCGGCTGCTAAAAATAGGGGCACTTAAGAACAAACCCGAAAGCCTGCTCATTACCAATAGAAACCCTTCTAAAGCAAATGGCATAAGTTATTACCTGCCTGTCCTACAAAGCTAAAAATTGGGGGATGCTGGCATACAGATTTTGGGTAAAATCGGTCAATATGTTTAGCATCCAGGGCCCAAATATAACAGTGATAACCAGTACAATAACAATCTTAGGAATGAAGACCAGGGTCATTTCCTGGATTTGGGTAGTTGCCTGTAAAATACTTATTAGCAATCCTACCAATAAAGCTCCTCCTAATATGGGGGCAGAAACCAAAAGGACTGTAAGTATAGCATCGCTAGCAATTCCCAAGACTATGTTTTCATACAATGGAACTTACTCCCCTCTATTTAAAACTGAGTATCAGCGATTGAATAACCAGGTTCCAGCCGTCTACCAGCACAAATAACAGTATTTTAAAAGGTAGTGAAATCATCATCGGTGGTAACATCATCATGCCCATGGACATAAGGGCACTGGCTACTACCATATCAATAACCAGGAAAGGTACGAATATAACAAAACCGATTTGAAAAGCGGTTTTAAGTTCACTAATTATAAATGAAGGAATAAGAACATAATTAGGAATGTCATCGAAGTTGCGTGGCCGTTTCATCTCCGACATTTGTACGAAGAGGGCCAAATCCTTTTCCCGGGTCTGCTGGAACATAAATTCCCTAATTGGTTGCATCCCCTTCGTAAAAGCAGCTTCTTGATTAATTTCACCGTTTAAATATGGCTGCAGAGCCTGATTGTTAACTTGTTGGAACGTAGGGGCCATAACAAAAAAAGTAAGAAACAAGGCCAGCCCAATTAATACCTGATTAGGTGGCATCTGCTGGGTAGCCAGTGATGTTCTTATAAAACCCATAACTACGATTATCCGTACAAAGGAGGTAAGCATAATCAGGATAGCCGGAGCCAGGGCTAATACTGTCAGCAGTATTACTAGCTGCAGGGCAGTTGACAGGTTCTGGGGATTGTCCCCGGTACCATCGCCTATCTGCAAATTAATATCAGGTATTTGTAAAGGTTCAGCAGATGCGGGAAAAATGAATATAGCCACCAGTACTATGACCAGCAGCAATATTAGACTGAAACGGTATGTATTAGTAATTCCTGGTCTATTCATGTTCATCACTTCTTCCGGAGTTTACCTCAGTGTTTTGGATACTCCGATATGATATTTCATCCAACCTTTGGGATTGCTGTTCTATAAGCCGGTGAAAGTTATCAGGACCTTTAGTTCTAGACATTGATTGGCCTGGTTTTAAAAGCTTAACCAATGTTTCTTTCAATCGAATCCAGTTAAATGATGTTTCAGTTTCAACTATGGAAATATTACTCTTACTTATTTCCTCCAGTAGTTTAGAGTTGTCTACCTCAAAGAGTACGGTAATGTTATGGTCAGTAACACCGACAGCATATACTTTTTCTCCCACCTCACATAATACGATACCCCGGTTTTGACCTAGCATTACTTCATCAACTACCTGTATCCAGGTTCCCTGCAATCTACTGGTGGCTTTATTTCCAAACAGGCGTATAATTGACCAGGCCGCGGCTATTATCAAAACTAGTATAAAAATTAGTTTGACAAAATTTAAAAACAGGCTAGGAGCCCTGGTATTCTCAGTCTGTTCACTGTCAATAGCCTTTTGTACTTCACTAAAGTCTTGCACGGCCAGGACATTAAAGGCCAGGATAGGTACTAGAATTAATGCTAAAACTAAAATAGCTATATACTTTTTTTTAAAAGAAACCACGGGCTGACACTTCCCCAGTAAATTAATCTATAGCCTTGCTTACCGCCTCAATTACACGTTCAGGTTGAAATGGTTTGACAATAAAGTCTTTGGCCCCGGCCTGGATGGCATCAATAACCATAGCCTGCTGTCCCATAGCACTACACATTATTATGCGGGCAGCAGAGTCGATAGATTTTATTTCCTTAACTGCAGCTATACCATCCATGTCCGGCATAGTAATATCCATGGTGACCAGGTCGGGCTTAAGCTCTACATACTTTTTTACTGCCACCGCGCCATTCTCCGCTTCCCCTACTACTTCGTAACCATTCTTGGTTAAGATATCCTTAATCATCATTCTCATAAACGCAGCATCATCAACAATTAGAACTTTCTTCCCCATCGTTGACCTCCTTACATCCTATTGTAATTTGTTCATTCTATCCATGGGACTAATAATGGTTGTTATTCTAATTCCATAATTTTCGTCAATTACAACGACCTCACCTTTGGCAATCAATTTTCCATTTACCAGCATATCAACCGGCTCTCCGGCCAGTTTATCCAGTTGAATTATCGCTCCCTGATGTAGTTCCAGTATATCTCTAATAGTCTTGCGGGTCTTGCCCAGTTCAACTGATATATCCAAAGGCACATCCATAATGAGACCTATATTGTGTGGTGCACTGCCTGAATCGCTTTCTCGCAGAGCAGCGAATTGCGCTGGTTGAACCGCAACTTGTCCACCTTTTTTAACTCCAGCAGAACTATCATTATAGGCTGGACTATTCCAGTAATCAGCTGTCACTGCTTGATGTTCTACGTTACTCTCTACCGGCGGGGTAGCTGCAACTTGGGCTGGCGGAGGTGTAGCTGCTGGCTCCGGAGTTGTTTCTATGGCTGCCTCGACTCCTGATTCCTCAATGGTATTACCCATCAAAGTATTAACCATGTTTTTAGCTGCTTCTATGGGAATTATCTGCATAATCTCACTATTAACCAGGTGTTCAATTTCCATTTTAAACTTGATTTTTACCAATTCCTGATAATCAGTGGAAAACTCAAAACTGTCTTTCCCAAAATCCATCAGGGTAAGACGGGGTGGAGCAATATCAATCCTACGGTTAAACATAGATGACAAACTGGTAGTAGCCGAGCCCATCATCTGGTTCATAGCCTCACCCACGGCACTTAGCTCCAGTTCGCTCAAGGTAGTCTGCTCACACTGTCCATCCCCCCCCATCATTAAATTGGCAATAATGCAAGCATCTTCTTGCTTGATAACCAGAACATTAGCACCATATAGCCCTTCTCTATACTCCACTTCAACTACTACATAAGGTAAGGGATAGTCATCCTGTAATTGTTTGCCGGTAATTAACGATACATCTGGTGTAGTAATGGATACCTTTTTTGTTAGCAGCGTTGATAGAGTAGTCGCTGCAGTACCCATACTGATATTTCCGATTTCCCCTAATGCATCCTTTTCAAATTCACTTAAATCCACTGAAAAATCAGGTGTGGGATCTGAAACCTGGGATCCACTATCACCTTTTAACAAAGCATCTATTTCTTCCTGGGATAGAATTCCATCACTCATCCTCATTTCCCTCCTCTGCTATATGGGATACTTGAACCGACATCCGGTTTTCATATACACCAGGTTTACCTAGAAACTTGGTCCGTTGTCCAATAACCACTTCCAAATCATCTTTAATACTTCTTTCCAGTAGTATTACATCTCCAACATTTAACTCCAGTAATTCCTTTACCGTAATGTTCGTAGTACCGAGAATCACCTTTACCGGGACCTTGGTGTTTCGTAGTTTATTACGAATATTATCTATGTTTTCCTGGGTTGCTTTTTGACTACTGGATGAATAATAATAATGAACATTAAGTTTATCCAGGATAGGCTCCAGAACCAAAAAAGGGATACAGATATTAATCATGCCCAAAACGTCTGCCATCTGCGTTTCAATTGATACTATCATCATTATTTCACTGGGAGAAACCAGTTGGGTAAACTGGGGGTTAGTTTCTATCCTTTCCAGTGAAGGTTCCAGTTCAATAATCGTACCCCATGGCTCTTGCAGGTAGTCCAACATTTTTTGAGCTATCCTTTCCATAACCGTCTCCTCGATTTCGGTTAGAGCCCTTATTTTGGCCGGGGCATAGCCTGGTCCACCTAGAAGGCGGTCCAGGAAGGAAAAGCCCAGGTTGGGGTTAATTTCCATAATAGCACTGCCTTCGAGCGGATAAAAGGAAAAAATATTAAGTATAGTAGGATTAGGTATAGACCGGATAAATTCATCATAGGTTAGCTGTTCCACTGACAATATCTCCATCTGCACCGGAGCACGTAACTGGGCAGAGAGATAAGTTGCCAGGGAACGGGCATAGTTCTCGTAAATAACCTGTAAAGTATGTATCTGGTCTTTGGAAAATTTATTAGGACGACGGAAATCATAGACTTTTACTTTTTTTCGGGACTGTTCTTCTTTTAGTTCATTGGCATTAACCGAACCGCTGTTTAGAGCAGACAGTAAATCGTCTATTTCCGATTGTGACAATACTTCACTCATCCTAATCCCCCCTCCTGGGTTATTGAATTTTTAATTCTTAATTATTAATTCTTAATTATGGTTATTGGTTATTATTGCATGATAAAGTCGGTGAAGTAAACATTTATTACCAGGTTCCCCCCGACTTTGGCGTTAATATCCTGCTTAATTGCGTCCTTTAAATAGCCATGGTTACGCGGATCCAGGTCAGCAACACTCTGTTTTGCCAGAACACCTAAAACACTATCCTTTATTATCGGCATCAATCTAGTCAGTTTTTCCACTGCCTTTTTATCATCAGATGTTACTTCCACTGTAACCGAAACCTTTAGAAACCTGGTTCCCCCGGTTGAGTTTATATTGGTGGTAAAATCGCCTATCTCCATTAAATTACCCGATAGTAATTGTACCTGTTCCTTTTTGTTGCTTTCAGGCACTAGCGGTGCTATGAGACTTCTCATTACCAAATAGGAAGTACCCATGGCAACTAGAAATAGTAATAATCCTATCAGAATAATACGGAAATCAAAACCTACTTTCTCTTTTACCTCGGTACCTTTTTCATCTGCCACAGCACTTCCTCCTTTTTACACTATGCTTTTAAATTGGTACAGGTTCTTTTGCGAAACCTGATGATATCTTCCCGGATTTTACTTACTGGTTCTCTGACGACCAGCTTTTTCCCGGTAGTCAGGGTAACAACCGTATCCGGGGTTTCCTCCATTAGTTCAATCAGGTCGATATTAAGTACTATTTTCTCCCCATTAAGCCGGGTAAGGTAAATCAACTACGCCACCTCTTATTCATAATCCCCCGGGGGCGTAACCGCCCCCGAAGGCATGAAGTTGATTATCTCTTAAGATTGACCAGTTCCTGCAACATCTCATCTGATGTGGTAATAATACGGGAATTAGCCTGAAATCCCCTCTGGGTAACTATCATATCAGTGAACTCCTCGGATAAGTCAACATTGGACATCTCAAGGCTGCTGGGGATGATTTTACCCAGTCCCTGGGACAGGGGTGCGCCAATATGGGCTTCCCCAGAGTTACCGGACACAGCAAACAGGGTACCGCCCATCTGCTCTAAACCTGACGGATTTTCAAAAGAGGCTATAGCAACCCGTGCCAAATCCCGTCTTTCCCCGTTATCATATACACCCGTAATAGTACCATCACTGCCTACGGAATAGCTGGTAAGACTACCTTCAGCATAGCCATCCTGGTGGCTGGCCCAGGCCGATGAATCCCCAGCCCGCTGGGTAAGCCCGGCCAAATCAATGGTGCAGTTTATATTAGCTGTACCAGCGCCCGGTGGAGGTACCTGACGGTTTATATTATAGGTAAATTTAGCCAGGTCAGAGTCACCAATGTTCCCCATTTCATCAAACGGTATATTGTAAACTCGAAATACTTTATCTCCTCCATTTTTACTACCTGTAGCCAGATCTACGGCCCCGAAGTCGGCATTGGCATCATAATCTTCCTGGTTTTCAAATAACGGGTCAGTAGAAAAATCACAGGCCCAGCGGGTTACAGGTTGGGTAACCGGAGTTCCCCCTGGATCTGAACCCGGCTCTATCTCGTATTTGAAGAAACGGTAATAAAGCGTCACTGGATTACCCTGGGAGTCATAGACATCCCTGGAGCCGGAAACTGCATCCTCAGGATAGCTGACTGCCCGGCCCTGGGTGGTGGTAAGCACAGTGCCATTACAGCCTCCTGCATTGGTAATTACCAGTTGGTCGACATTAGTACCTGCCAGGGCTTTGACAAACTCTATATTATACTTATTTATAGGGTTTCCAGTTGCTGGATCCGTAGCCTGGGTTACGGTTACATTGCCGTTTAAGGCAGGAATAGTGTTTAATTCCGCCAGAATAGCAGCTGCATTTGCATCAAAAGCAATGGCTGAGGTATTATTTCCCCCATAGCTCAAAGTAAACGTATCCGCACTGGAAGTGGTAAGATCAAGGGTTTGAATCTCATTCCTGGGAATAACCGTAGTAGGCTCCTGTCCTTCAACAATAGGAACAATAGCAGCGGTACCACCGGTAAAGTTGGGGTTAAAACCCAGCTCGGGCACATCTAGATTAGCCAGATCACCACCAAATGTAATTCTAAAATTACTACCATCGGTAGCTACCGTTACGTTGTCAGTTCCAGCTAAAGCCGGGATACCCTTAAGCGCTGTCTGGATAGCGTCTTCCTTAGCATCGCAGGGAATCGCCTTTGTCGATACTCCCTGATAGGTCAGGGTATAGGTTCCTTGCGGAGGTGTACCTAAATTCAAGGTCAGGGTCTGCACTTCACTTTGTGTTGGCGTTCCTGATTGGGTTGTCGTAACCCCGGCACCTGCGCCAGCATTGAGCGGTACCGCTTCCCAGGTAATGGTCGGATGGTTCATAGCTGCCAGTACGCCCTGGAATTTAATATCATACCTTTGCCTTACTTCATCCCAGGAAACTGCCACATTACCAGCGCCAACATTGGATAGCCTTTCAAGCTCAGTCTGAATATTGCCGGCTGTTGTATCAGCATCAGCACCAATTGGAATATAACCGGTTTCCTGCCCATCAAAGGTCAGGCGGAAAAGCCCTCCCTCTACCCCGCCATAAGGTATATCGCTAAAGGTAAGTGTCTGCCATTCATCACGGGCGGGTTTGAAGTTTAAACCGGAATCTAAATTACCGGTAAATTTCATCTCCGAGGTAGCCCGGGCTTCAATGGTTTTATAGTTGGCAATGCTTATGTTGGTCGGGTCACCATTAGTGTTTAGTTCCCAGGTATCGCTGTTGGCCAGCCAACCCTGAACCCTGAGGCCATCAGCGTTTATAAGGTTTCCCTGAACATCAAAGTCAAACGCCCCGGCCCGGGTATAATAGCGGTTGCTGCCATCGTTAACCACAAAATAACCGTTACCGTCAATAGCCATATCAGTAAGTCTACCGGTACCGGTGGCAGGGGCTCCGGTATGAATCTGGTCAATACTGCTCAGAGCCATGCCCAGGCCTACGCCCATAGGATTAGTTCCACCCCGGGAACTGGTGGGGCTGGAAGCTCCCCTGACATTCTGGTAGAGCATGTCTTTAAATACTACCCGGCTTTTTTTAAATCCGGCAGTATTTATATTGGCTATATTGTTGCCTATTACATCCATGCGGGTCTGGTGGTTCCGAAGGCCGGAAACGCCCGCATACATTGAACGCATCATATCTTAATTGACCTCCTTTATCTGTAGTTGTTTCTTTTAGTGGATGCTTCAGTCATTCCACATCCGTAAGGCTTCCTTATAGAGGTCCAGCCTTATACTATTACCGCACTGTCAATATTGGTAAAAACATTTTCCTTAAGGTTTTGTTCGTCTACCGCAGTAATTACGGTGTTGTTCTTTACGCTGACTACCAGGGCCAAAT
>CAZUFR010000004.1:0-28239 GCA_964619655.1 uncultured Syntrophomonas sp.
TGAAAACGGCTATTTTAAAGAGGATAGGGTTGAAGCCAGGTACTTTGAAGAAATTCTGGAGATTTCGGTAAACAAAGTAGATTACATGGACGTTTCACCCAAACAGGTGTTTAGTGTAGCTACATCGCTTATTCCTTTCCTGGAGAACGATGATGCCAACCGTGCTCTTATGGGTGCCAACATGCAGAGGCAGGCGGTACCCCTGGTAAAAACGGAAGCCCCTATTATAGGTACCGGTCTGGAATATAAGTCAGCCAAGGATTCCGGTGCAGTGGTAGTATGTAAAAACCCTGGAATAGTAAAAAGTGTTAGTGCTGACCAGATTATTGTCGTCAATGATGAGGGCGATACTGATACCTATACTCTGTTAAAATTTATTCGCTCCAACCAGGGTACCTGCTATAACCAGCGACCAATTGTAGCAGTAGGAGAAAGGGTGGAAATCGGTGATGTTATTGCCGATGGTCCCAGCACCTGCCTGGGTGAACTAGCTCTCGGACGTAATGTCCTGGTAGCTTTCATGCCATGGGAAGGTTATAACTACGAAGATGCTATTCTTATTTCAGAAAAACTGGTAAAGGATGACGTATTTACATCCATTCATATAGAAGAATATGAGTGCGAAGCTCGCGATACCAAATTAGGTCCCGAAGAAATTACCCGTGATATACCCAACGTTTCTGAGGATATGTTGAAAAACCTGGATGACCAGGGGGTTATCCGAGTAGGGGCTGACGTACGCCCTGATGATATTTTAGTTGGCAAAGTTACTCCTAAGGGAGAAACTGAACTAACTCCGGAGGAAAGATTGCTCAGGGCAATTTTTGGTGAAAAGGCTCGCGAAGTGAGAGACTCTTCGCTACGGGTGCCGCATGGTGAAGCAGGTAAGGTAGTGGCAGTAAAACGCTTTACCCGGGAAAAGGGTGACGAACTTCCTCCTGGTGTAAACCAGCTGGTACGAGTATATATAGCTCAAAAGAGAAAAATCTCTGAAGGTGACAAGATGGCCGGGCGCCATGGTAATAAAGGTGTTATCTCCCGTATTTTACCGGAAGAGGATATGCCCTTTCTCGAAGATGGTACCCCGGTGGAAATTGTTTTAAATCCCCTGGGAGTTCCTTCCCGTATGAATATAGGACAAATCCTGGAATGTCACCTGGGATGGGCGGCTAAAACTATGGGGATAAACATTGCTACTCCAGTTTTTGATGGTGCCAATGAGGAAGACATATTTGCCAAGCTACGTGAGGCCAACCTGCCTGAAGGTGGTAAGGCAAAACTATATGATGGCCGTACTGGTGAACCCTTCGATAACAATATAACAGTTGGCTATGTTTACATGCTTAAACTGGCGCATCTGGTTGATGATAAAATTCATGCTCGCTCTATTGGGCCTTATTCACTGGTAACCCAGCAACCCCTGGGCGGAAAAGCTCAGTTCGGTGGCCAGAGGTTTGGTGAGATGGAGGTTTGGGCTTTAGAAGCTTATGGGGCTGCCTATACCCTGCAGGAAATATTAACAGTTAAATCCGATGATGTGGTAGGCCGCCTGAAAACCTATGAATCTATCGTTAAAGGTGACAATATTCCTGAACCCGGAGTTCCCGAGGGTTTCAAGGTATTAATTAAGGAACTCCAGAGTTTAGCCCTGGATGTAAGAATACTCTCTGGCAATGACCAGGAGATTCAGATAAGGGATATTGATTATGAGCTAAACGAAAAGGAAAAAGCACGGGAACTGGGGGTAGACATACCCGAAACCATGGTAGGAGGACCGGACAGCATCGATGGGGAAGATGACAACCTTGATATAAAAGAAGAAGACCTGGATGATGACTTGAACAGTCTCATGGAGGATGAATAATGTCTGGGCTTATTGAATAGTCGGCGACAGGACGTGTTTCCTTTAGATAAATCGACTGCCGGATAAGCGGCACTAATCATCTGGAAGGGAGAGACTTGTTTGTTAGATGTAAATAATTTTGAAAGAATAAAAATTGCCCTGGCTTCACCGGAACAAATTCGTTCCTGGAGCAGTGGTGAGGTTAAGAAACCGGAAACCATAAATTATCGTACCCTGAGACCGGAAAAAGAAGGACTGTTTTGTGAAAAGATTTTTGGACCAGTTAAGGATTGGGAATGCCATTGCGGTAAATATAAGCGAGTTCGGCACAAAGGGATAGTATGTGATCGCTGTGGCGTAGAAGTAACTACCTCCAAGGTAAGAAGAGAAAGAATGGGACATATAGAACTGGCTGCGCCTGTCTGTCATATCTGGTATCTTAAAGGAATACCTAGCCGGATGGGATTACTGCTGGACATGTCCCCTAAAGTATTAGAAAAAGTAATTTATTTCGTTAATTATATAGTAATTAATCCTGGTGATACTCCGTTATTAAAAAAACAATTACTCAATGAAAGAGAATATAGGGAAGCTCGTGAAAGGTACGGCGAATCCTTTTCGGCAGGTATAGGTGCTGAAGCCATCAAGCTTCTATTGCATGAAGTGGAACTGGAGAAAATGTCTGCTGATTTGAAAGAAGAAATAGCCACTACTACCGGTCAGAGAAAAGGAAGAGCCATCAAAAGACTGGAAGTAGAAGAATCTTTCCGCCTTTCCGGTAATCATCCGGAATGGATGATACTAGATGTGCTGCCGGTAATACCACCGGAATTAAGGCCCATGGTGCAGTTAGATGGTGGCCGTTTTGCCACTTCTGACTTAAACGACCTTTATCGTCGAGTAATTAATCGTAATAACCGCCTAAAAAGGCTATTAGACCTGGGAGCTCCCGACATAATAGTACGTAACGAAAAGAGAATGCTTCAGGAAGCAGTGGATGCTCTGGTGGATAATGGTAGAAGGGGTAGGCCAGTAACTGGACCAGGCAACCGCCCCCTGAAATCCTTAAGTGACATGTTAAAAGGTAAACAGGGGAGATTCCGTCAGAATTTGTTGGGTAAACGGGTGGACTACTCAGGCCGGTCAGTTATAGTGGTTGGTCCCAACCTGCAAATGCACCAGTGTGGACTGCCTAAAGAAATGGCCCTGGAGCTATTTAAACCATTTGTAATGAAAAAACTGGTAGACCAAGCTATTGCCTCTAATATCAAGAGCGCTAAAAAGATGGTGGAAAGAGCCCGGGAAGAAGTATGGGATATTCTCGATGACGTTATTAAAGAACATCCGGTACTTTTAAACCGTGCGCCCACCCTGCACCGGCTGGGAATCCAGGCATTTGAACCGGTGCTGGTTGAAGGCAGGGCTCTGCAGCTTCATCCTCTGGTATGTACAGCCTATAATGCTGACTTTGACGGCGACCAGATGGCGGTACATGTTCCCCTGTCAGCTGAAGCCCAGACTGAGGCCCGGCTCTTAATGTTGGCCAGTAACAACATCTTAAATCCTAAAGATGGAAAGCCGGTTGTAACCCCTACCCAGGATATGGTTATAGGCCTTTATTATTTGACCTACATGAGCACAGAAGATTGGAAGAAAGAAAAAGTAAGGGTTTTCCGTGATCCTGATGAAGCCGGTATGGCATATGAAATGAAAGTAATCAAGCTTCATGAAAAAATTAAGGTTAAAATGCAAGTACCCCAGATTTCATCTAAAGACCTGCTCAAAAAACGCTGTGAGCAGGAATTTAAAGAAGAACTGGTGGAGACCTCAGTAGGCAGGCTTATATTTAATGATATTATGCCCGACAGCCTAGGCTTTTTTAATCAGGTAATTGACAAGAAAAGGCTGGGCGAACTGGTTTATGAATGCTACCGTCTCGAAGGTAATGCTCGGACTGCCGAAATGCTGGACGGTCTTAAACGATTAGGTTATCAGTTTAGTACCCGGGCGGGAATAAGTGTGGGGGTCACTGATTTTGAAACCCCGGTAGCTAAAGCAGAGATTTTGGGTGAGGCAGATAAAGCGGTAGATGCTATCCAACAGGACTATCTGGTGGGCCTGATTACCGATAATGAACGCCATGCCCAAGTGGTTGAAATATGGAACCAGGCTACCGATGATGTAACCGAAGCCTTAAAAGAATCATTATCTGAAGACAACCCGGTATATATGATGGCTATTTCCGGTGCTCGCGGAAACTTCCAGCAGATACGCCAGCTAGCCGGGATGCGTGGGCTCATGGCCGATCCATCTGGTAAAATTATCGACCTGCCTATCAAGGCTAATTTCCGTGAAGGTCTAACCGTTCTGGAATACTTTATCTCCACTCATGGGGCCAGAAAAGGTTTGGCCGATACTGCTTTGCGTACTGCTGATTCCGGCTATTTGACCCGTCGTCTGGTAGACGTTTCCCAGGACGTAATCGTCAGAGAAGACGACTGCGAATCAGTCGAAGGCATCTGGTTGGAAAGAATTATGGAAGGCTCACAGCTAATTGAGCCCCTGCACCAAAGAATAATAGGGAGGGTATCAGTTGATACCATCGTCCACCCTGAAACTGGTGAGATACTGGTGAAAGAAAATGAAATGATAGATGACCATGTAGGCCTGGAAATAGAAAAGGCTGGGATTGAAAGGGTTAAAATCAGAACTGTCCTAACCTGTAAAACTAAACATGGGGTCTGTAAAAAATGCTACGGGCGTAACCTGGCCACAGGTTATGAAGTGGAAATTGGTGAAGCAGTTGGAACCGTGGCAGCCCAGTCTATCGGTGAACCCGGTACTCAGCTTACCATGCGTACCTTCCACACTGGAGGAGTGGCTGGTGAAGATATTACCCGCGGTCTACCCAGGGTAGAAGAGCTTTTCGAAGTTCGCAAGCCCAAGGGGCAGGCGGTAGTAGCTGAAGTTTCCGGTACCGCCAGGTTCGGTGAAAACAAAGGCCGGCGTGAAGTGGAAGTATTGGGCGAAAATGACGAGGTCCTGGGCGCTTATCCAGTTCACTATGGTTCTCGTTTAAAGATTAGTGAAGGTGATTATGTTGAAATTGGCGATGCCTTAACTGAAGGACCGCTTAACCCTCATGATATTTTGAAGACCAAGGGGCTGCAGGAAGTACAGCGCTACCTGCTGCAGGAAGTACAAAAGGTTTACCGTTCGCAAGGCGTTGATATCAGTGATAAGCATATAGAAATAATGATACGCCAGATGCTAAAAAAGGTAAGGGTAGAAGATTCCGGGGATACTTCTATGCTGCCCGGTTCCTTTGCGGACATCTCGGCCTTCCAGGAAGAGAACCAGTGGGTTATGCAGCACCAGGGCTTACCTGCCGTATGCAGTCCTATGCTTTTGGGTATTACCAAGGCATCTTTAAACACTGATTCCTTCCTTTCAGCAGCTTCCTTCCAGGAGACCACCAAGGTTCTCACGGAAGCTGCCATTAAAGGTAAAGTAGACTACCTGATAGGTCTTAAGGAAAACGTTATTATCGGTAAGCTCATACCAGCGGGTACTGGTTACCCACTGTATCGTAAGACCGATATTTACCTGGACCAGGGACCAACAGCCGGGGAATAAAGGCAACTCCTAAAGGAAGAAAAGCAACTTAAGGGAAGGTAAATAGAATAAAATATAAGCTTTAGTTGACTGAGAGGTCTGCAGGTGCTAAAATATCTAAGTGCGCGGCAAATAAGCAGTGATAATGCCATGTATCTGGGTTTATTTGCTGGAGGAGGGTATCGTTTTGGTACTGCCAGAGGTAAAAAACAGTCCAAAAGTAATTGGTACCAAGCAAGTCAAAAAGGCAATCAACAAAGGTATAGCCAAAAAAGTATTCATAGCTTTGGATGCTGAACCGCACATTATCGAACCTATAAAAGAGCTATGCCGGCAGAATCAGGTTGAGGTGTCTATGGTTGAAGACATGGTGACACTGGGGAATGCCTGTGGTATAGATGTGGGTTCAGCAACAGTGGCATTGATTAATACTGAACCATAGGGAGAGGGGTATTACTTTAATCTCTGGTTCCATTAAACGAGAAGGGAGGTGCAGACATGCCGACGATAAACCAACTGGTCAGAAAAGGACGCGAAAAAGGAGAAAAGAAATCAGCCGCACCAGCCCTGAAGAGCTGTCCGCAAAAAAGAGGGGTGTGTACCCGTGTGTATACTACAACCCCCAAGAAGCCTAACTCAGCCCTGCGGAAAATTGCCAGGGTAAGATTAACTAATGGTATTGAGGCAACTGCTTATATTCCAGGTATTGGTCATAACCTTCAAGAACACTCGGTTGTGCTGATAAGAGGAGGCAGGGTAAAAGACCTGCCCGGTGTTAGATATCATATTGTCCGCGGCACCCTGGATGCTGCTGGCGTTCAGAACCGTAATCAGGGCAGATCCAAATATGGAACCAAGAGGCCCAAGAAAAAATAGGAGGGAGGAACAATATGCCTAGGAAAGGTCCTGTCCCTAAACGAGACGTACTACCAGATCCTATTTACAACAGTAGACTATTTACCAAACTGGTAAACAAGGTAATGTGGGATGGCAAAAAGAGTCTGGCTGAGAACATTTGCTATGGTGCATTTGCTATAGTAGAAAAACGTACCGGCAAAGACGCCATGGAAGTTTTTGAAGAAGCCATGAAGAACATTACCCCGATAGTAGAAGTTAAAGCCCGGCGGGTTGGTGGAGCCAACTACCAGGTTCCAGTCGAAGTAAGACCTGATAGAAGGCAGACATTGGCCGTCAGATGGTTAGTTGGATACTCCCGTAAACGTGGAGAAAAAACTATGGCGGAGCGCCTGGCGGGTGAAATAACAGATGCTTATAACAGTACCGGCGGTTCCGTTAAGAAAAAAGAAGATACTCATAAGATGGCTGAAGCCAATAAGGCTTTTGCTCATTACCGTTGGTAAAAACCCCTGTTGGAGCAAATTCTTGATAGTAAATTAAGAATTGAATCCGGAGGAAATAAATGGCTGAAATATCTGATTTAGCAAAAATACGAAATATTGGGATAATGGCTCACATAGATGCTGGAAAGACTACTACTACCGAAAGGATTCTATACTATTCCGGCAGGGTTCATCGGATTGGCGAAGTGGACAAAGGGACTGCCACCATGGACTGGATGAGTCAGGAACAGGAAAGAGGTATAACCATAACCTCGGCGGCAACTGCATGCCGGTGGCAAGATTATATTATTAACATTATCGATACGCCCGGGCATGTGGACTTCACAGTTGAGGTAGAACGGTCACTTCGAGTACTTGATGGAGCTATCGGGATATTTTGCGCAGTTGCTGGAGTACAGCCACAGTCCGAAACGGTATGGAGACAGGCAGATAGATATGAAGTTCCCCGAATAGCTTATATCAATAAAATGGACCGGATAGGAGCAGATTATTTCCGGGCTGTTAAAATGATAGAAGATAATCTTGGCAGTGAAGTCGTTCTAATCCAACTCCCCATTGGGGTTGAGGATAACTTTCGGGGAATAATAGATATCATCGGGCTTAAAGCCTTTGAATACCAGGATGATCTGGGAGAAAAGCTTATTACCAGAGACCTGGAGCAGTCAGAACAAGAACAGGCTGATAAATATAGAACCGTGCTCCTGGAGAGACTATCCGAATATGATGATACCATTCTGGAAAAGTACCTGGAGGGGCAGGAAATTACCCCGGATGAAATAATCAGTTCTTTGAGAAAATTAACTATTACCAATAAACTGGTGCCAGTATTATGCGGGTCGTCCTTTAAGAACAAGGGTGTACAGATGCTGTTAGATGCGGTAGTGAACTACCTGCCTTCTCCGGTAGACATACCACCGGTAAGTGCAACCAATCTATTAGATAATAGTGACACCCTGGTAAAGGTAGACCGGCATGATCCCCTTTGTGCTCTGGCTTTCAAAGTTTCTGGTGATCCCTATGTGGGCAAGCTTACTTACTTCAGGATATATTCTGGTAAGATAAAAAACGGTAGCTATGTTCTTAACAGCGGGAAAAACAAGAAGGAACGCATAACTCGGATTTTAAGGATGCATGCCAATCACCGCGAAGAAGTAGAGGAAGCTTTGGCCGGGGACATTGTTGCTGGTGTAGGGTTGAGAGATACGGTAACGGGAGATACTTTATGTAGTGAAGACCGACCAGTTTTGCTTGAGCCTATGGATTTTCCGGAGTCAGTTATTGACGTGGCGATTGAGCCGAAGACTAAAGCTGACCAGGATAAAATAGGAGAAAGCCTGGCCCGGCTGGCTGAGGAAGACCCCACTTTCCGTACTCGAACTAACCCGGAAACTGGTCAAACCATAATATCCGGTATGGGAGAATTACATCTGGAGATTATTATTGACCGTTTGCTGCGGGAATTCAAAGTCAATGCTAATGTAGGTAAACCGCAGGTAGCCTATAAAGAAAGTATCAGTAAGAAAACCGTTACTGAAACTACCTTTGAAAAACAAACTGGTGGCAGGGGGCAATATGCCCGGATTGTTATCGAGGTAGGACCCCTTAAAGAGGGAGAAGGTAAACACTTTACCAATCGGTGTAACCAGGAAAGTGTACCCCGGGAATTTGCAGCAGCAGTTGAAATTGGAGTACTTGAAGCACTACAGGCAGGTATCCTGGCAGGATACCCGGTGGATGATGTGCAAGTAAGTTTAACCGGGGGGACTTACCATGAGGTTGATTCCAGTGAACAGGCTTTCAAGATAGCTGGGAGCATGGCGATTAAGCAGGCCTTAGCCGATGCTGACCCCATTCTGCTGGAACCTATAATGGATATAGAGATTGTATGCCCGGAGGAATATGTGGGCGACGTTATATCCGACCTGAATGCACGTAGAGGCAGGATTTTCGGTTTCGAAGAGAACCGGGATAGTAAGATTATTAAAGGTAGTGTACCTCTGGCAGAGACCTTTGGTTATGCCACCAGTTTAAGGTCAGTTAGCCAGGGAAGAGCCAGTTTTTCTCTGTATATTAAGAATTACGCTGAAGTACCTGAATCAAAAAGCAGAGAAATCATAGCCAGAAGATATGGGCTACCAGTCTAAAGTAATTTTGAATTTTTAATTCTTAATTCTTAATTGATTACACTGCAAAAAGCAAAAAATATGCATTCGACCGTAGATGCAGATGTATTATGATCCGTAAAAGATTAAAATAAAAAGAAAAACCCCGTTTTTCTACGATAATTCAAAATTTAAAATTAAGAATTCAAAATTGGAAACAGAGTTACCATTCAGGTGTAAGGGGTGAGGCAACAAGATTAGACTAAGAGAAGTAAATAACATGTTTTACCTGATGCTCTTCATAGTATACCCGGTACAAACAGAGCAACCCCTTTTACCCTGTAGAAAATAAATTAACCATTAAAATTATTAAAAAGGAAAGGTGAGAGATAGGATGGCAAAGGCAAAATTTGAGAGGACCAAACCTCATCTTAACATTGGCACCATAGGTCACGTAGACCATGGCAAGACTACACTGACAGCGGCAATAACCCTGACCTTATCTAAGGCGGGTGGAGCCCAGGCTACTTCATATGAAGAGATTGACAAAGCGCCGGAAGAAAAAGAAAGAGGCATAACCATAAACACTTCCCACGTAGAATACCAGACCGAAACTCGGCATTACGCCCATGTAGACTGCCCGGGTCATGCAGACTACATAAAGAACATGATTACCGGAGCAGCCCAGATGGACGGATCCATACTGGTAGTATCAGCAGCAGACGGTCCTATGCCCCAGACCAGAGAGCATATTCTCCTGTCACGTCAGGTAGGGGTACCCTATATAGTAGTATTCATGAACAAAACTGATATGGTTGACGATGAGGAACTATTAGAACTGGTAGACATGGAAATTAGGGAACTGTTAAGTGAATATGAGTTTCCTGGAGACGATACCCCGATAATTATGGGATCAGCACTTAAAGCTCTAGAATGCGGATGCGGTACCAGAGAATGCGAATGGTGCGGCAAGATATGGGAACTGATGGATGCCGTTGACAGCTATATACCGCTGCCGCAGAGAGCAACTGACAAGCCCTTCCTGATGCCCATAGAAGACGTATTCACCATAACCGGAAGAGGTACCGTAACCACAGGAAGAGTAGAAAGAGGACAAGTTAAAGTAGGCGATGAAGTAGCAATAGTAGGCATGCGCGATGAAATTAGAAAGACCATATGCACCGGAGTAGAAATGTTTAGAAAACTTCTTGACTATGCCGAAGCCGGAGACAACATCGGAACCCTGTTAAGAGGCGTAGACCGCAAAGAAGTAGAGCGGGGAATGGTTTTAGCCAAGCCAGGAAGCATTCACCCCTTAACCAAATTTAATGCTGAAGTATACGTCCTGACCAAAGAAGAAGGTGGCAGACATACTCCCTTCTTTGGCGGATATCGTCCCCAATTCTACTTTAGAACTACTGACGTAACTGGTATTATTCAGCTGCCAGAAGGGGTAGAAATGGTAATGCCGGGAGACAACGTACAGATGGCCATAGATTTAATAACCCCGATAGCCGTAGAAGAAGGACTGCGTTTTGCTATCCGCGAAGGTGGCAGAACCGTAGGTGCCGGTGTGGTTACCAGCCTGAGTGAATAGTACTTTTTGGACCGGGAGGGAGGATTTCTTCCCTTCCCGGGATTGTTTCTGACCGAAAGGTTTCGGTTAATGTTCTTTTAAAACAACAGGTTATAAAATCTGTAAATATTTTTATACACCCGGTAGCGTGTACCAATTAAAAGCCGATTTAAGGAGGTTTAAACTGCGTGAGTGGCCAGCAAAAGGTTAGAATTAGACTCAAGGCATTTGATCACAAACTATTAGATCAATCCTCGCAAAAAATAGTTGAAACGGCCAGGAAAAATGGGGCCAATGTTTCTGGACCCATTCCTCTGCCGACCGAGAAAAACATTTTTACCATTTTAAGATCGCCTCATGTAAACAAAGATGCTAGAGAGCAATTTGAAATGAGAACCCACAAACGACTGATAGACATACTGGATCCTAACCCGAAAGCCATCGATGCTCTGATGCACCTGGACTTACCTTCAGGGGTAGACATAGAGATCAAATTATAGGTGTGAGGACCGGTGCTTAGAGACCAGGGGGCCTTAAGGTTTCGAAGCGGCAAAATGTCCGGCTAAGTATAAAGTGAAGTTGGATGCCCACTTCCAACCAATCGCTAAGAGAAATCACAACTAGGAGGTAGTTTAGGTGTCTGCTGATATTAATAAAGCAATTATGGGTATAAAGATAGGCATGACCCAAATTTTTGACGAAAACGATAAAGCCGTACCAGTGACTATTATTGAAGCTGGTCCATGTACGGTTTTACAGAAAAAAAACAGTGAAACAGATGGTTATAGCGCTATCCAGGTAGGCTTTTACAACCTGAAAGAAAAACAGGTAAACAAGCCGGCCAGGGGACATTTCAAAAAAGCCGATGTAAAACCCCTGCGTTATATAAAGGAATTCAGGGTCAAGGATATAGAGGCCTACGAGATTGGCCAGGAATTAAAGGCTGATCAGTTTAATCCTGGAGACATGGTAGATGTTGTAGGCACATCCAAGGGAAAAGGCTTTGCCGGTGCTGTAAAGAGACACAACTTTGCTCGTGGCTCCATGGGGCATGGTTCCAAGTACCATCGCCGTCCTGGTTCACTGGCAGCTAAAGGCCCGGCCCGTGTATTTAAAGGCAGGAAACTTCCTGGACATCTGGGAAGAGAGAGAGTAACTGTGCAGGGCTTGAAGGTAGTAAAAGTCTATCCGGAAAGAAATCTTATCTTGATCAAAGGATCTATTCCAGGGCCCAGGAAAGGTCTGGTTATAATCAAGGATTCAGTTAAGGCATAGTTAACTACGAAGGAGGTAAGAAAAGTGCCTAAAGTAGCGTTATACGATATGAGTGGGGCCCAGATTGGAGAACTGGAACTAAACGATAGCGTTTTTGGTATAGAGCCTAACCAGGCAGTAATGTATGATTTTGTAAAAATGCAGTTGGCCAATAAAAGAGTTGGGACCTCATCCACCAAGACCAGAGCAGAAGTTAGAGGCGGCGGTAAAAAGCCGTGGCGCCAGAAAGGCACCGGTAGAGCCCGGGTAGGGAGCAGTAGAAATCCAGTCTGGACCGGGGGAGGAATTGCTTTTGGCCCGAAGCCTCGGGATTACTCCTACCGCCTACCCCGTAAGGCGAGAAGGCTGGCTATGAAATCTGCTCTATCCAGCAAAGTACTGGAAAATAATATAATTGTGGTTGATCAACTTAGCTTTGATGAACCCAGGACCAAACAGATGGTAGCTACACTGCAAGCGTTAAATAGCGGTAAAAAGACACTGGTGGTAACAGCTGATGGCGACCCCAATGTTAATAAGTCGGCCCGTAACATTCATGGGGTTAAGCCCTTAAAAGTGGACTTTATCAATGTCTATGACCTGCTAAATTACGATACTCTACTTATTACCAGGGATGCAGTAGCCAAAGTAGAGGAGGTATATGCCTAAAATGAGAGATTACAGGGATATAATCATCAAGCCGGTTGTAACCGAAAAGTCCATGAATCTTCTGGCTGACAATAAATATACTTTCGTTGTAGACCGCAGAGCCAACAAAACTGAAATCAAGAATGCCATTGAGAACATATTCAGCGTTAAAGTTGATAATGTTCGTACCATTAATGTTAAAGGCAAACCAAAAAGAATGGGCAGGTTCGAAGGTCGCACCCCTAACCGCAAGAAGGCTATTGTCACCCTGAAGCCGGGACAGAAAATACGTCTTTTTGAAGGCATGTAAACAAGCTGGTTGGCGCTGTTAAGGAGGTAAAGTTTTAGATGGGCATAAAAAAATATAAGCCTACAACACCAAGCAGAAGGCAAATGACGGTAATGACTTTCGAGGAAATAACCAAGAAAGAACCGGAAAAACAGCTTACTGCACCATTGAAAAAGACTGGCGGCAGAAACGTCAGGGGTAAATTAACGGTAAGACACCGTGGTGGCGGACATAAGCGGCTTTATCGCATTATTGATTTCAAGCGGCGCAAAGACAATGTTCCCGCCCGGGTAGCAGCGATAGAATACGATCCCAACCGGTCGGCTAATATTGCACTATTACATTATGCTGATGGGTTCAAGGCCTATATAATAGCACCGAACAATCTTAAAGTCGGTGATATCGTAGAATCAGGCCCAGACTCTGATATCAAGGTTGGTAACACTCTACCCCTGAAAGATATACCAGTAGGAACACTGATTCATAATATAGAACTCAGACCCGGCAAAGGAGCCCAGTTAGTTCGTTCAGCCGGAACCGTAGCCCAGCTTATGGCCAAGGAAGGCTCCTATGCTCATGTACGTCTCCCTTCCGGAGAAGTTCGCCTGGTTCATGTTAATTGCCGGGCAAGTATCGGCCAGGTAGGTAATGTAGAATATGAGAATCAGACCCTGGGTAAAGCAGGAAGAACCCGCTGGATGGGCATTAGACCTACAGTAAGGGGTTCAGTTATGAATCCAACCGATCATCCTCATGGTGGCGGCGAAGGAAGGGCACCAATTGGCAGAAAATATCCGGTTTCTCCCTGGGGTAAAATAGCCATTGGCGGTAAAACCCGCAAAAAGAAACCGTCTGATAACATGATCGTTCGGAAACGCAAATAAAGGAGGTCTGTAGATGAGTAGGTCGTTGAAAAAAGGACCTTATTGTGAAGAAAAGCTTTTACAAAAGATTGAACAGATGAATGAAAGCGGCCAGAAAAAAGTCATCAAGACCTGGTCGCGACGTTCCACGATTATGCCCCAGATGATTGGGCATACCCTGGCGGTACATGATGGCCGCAGGCATATCCCAGTATATGTAACTGAGGATATGGTGGGCATGAAACTGGGAGAATTTGCTCCTACCAGAACCTATAGAGGACATGCTGGCAAAAATGAGAAAACCAGCAGAGCCCGGTAGGAAGGAGGAATATTAAAATGGAGGAAGCCAGAGCGGTAGTCCGTTACCTGAGAGTATCTCCCTTTAAAGCTCGCCAGGTGGCTGATTTAGTAAGAGGTAAAGATGTCGATGAAGCTGTCGGCATTCTTAAATACACTAACAAAAAATCTGCGCCCCTGATTAGTAAAGTATTAAAATCTGCTATTGCCAACGCAGAGCATAACAATGATATGGATTCCGATGAATTATATGTATCGGAGATTTATGTGGATGAAGGGCCCACACTTAAAAGGATGAGGCCTAGGGCTTACGGTAGAGCAGACGTGAGACGCCACAGAACCAGCCATATAACCGTGGTGCTCAGGGAAAGGGAGGTTAAGTAGTGGGTCAAAAGGTTCATCCAAAAGGTTTTAGGATCGGTATTATCAGAGATTGGGATTCAAACTGGTATGCTGACCGTGATTATACGGATTTACTACACGAAGATTACAAACTTCGGAATTACATTAAAGAGCATTTTTACACCGCTGGGATATCCAAGGTAGAAATACAAAGAACCGGCAACCGGGTACGAATAACTATTCATACTGCTAAGCCTGGAATAGTAATTGGCCGGGGTGGAGCGGAAGTAGAAAAACTTAAGGTTGATCTGATAAAAATGACCAATAAAAGTGTTAATATCAATATCCAGGAGGTTAAAAAGCCGGAACTGGATGCCCAGATTGTGGCCGAAAACATCGCCCAGCAACTGGAAAAAAGAATCTCCTTTCGCCGGGCTATGAAACAGACCGTTGGTAGAACCATGAGGGCTGGAGCTATAGGTATTAAGGTGGCCATATCCGGTCGTCTGGGTGGAGCTGAAATAGCTCGCAGCGAGTGGTATTCGGAGGGCAAAGTGCCCCTGCACACCTTAAGAGCTGATGTTGACTATGGTTTTGCCGAGGCCAATACTACTTATGGCAAGATTGGCATTAAAGTATGGGTTAATCGTGGTGAAATAATGCCCGAAGCCAAACAGAGACCAAAACAGAAAGCAGTGGAGGAGGCAGAAAAATAATGCTTACCCCAAAAAGAATTAAGTATAGAAAACAGCATCGCCCTGATTTAAGCGGTAAAGCCAATAAGGGTAACACAGTAACCTACGGAGATTATGGCTTACAGGCTCTGGAGGCGGCCTGGATTACCAACCGCCAGATAGAAGCTGCCCGTATAGCCATCAACCGTTATGTTAAGAGGGGCGGAAAACTGTGGATAAAAATTTTTCCGGACCGTCCTCTGACCGTCAAACCAGCTGAAACCCGTATGGGTAAAGGTAAAGGCTCTCCAGAACAGTGGGTAGCCGTTGTTAAGCCAGGCCGGGTCATGTTTGAGATATCCGGTGTCACTGAAGAAGTTGCCCGGGAGGCCATGCGCTTGGCATCGCACAAACTGCCAATCAAGTGCAAGTTTGTAAAAAGAGAAGAAATGGGTGGTGAGGTTAGTGAAAGCTAAAAAGGTGAGAGAGCTAACCGATGATGAACTAAACAGAAAAGTATCTGATTATAAAGAGGAGTTATTCAATCTGAGGTTTCAGCTTGCTACCGGACAATTAGACAATCCGATGAGAATAAGGGATGTTAGGAAGAATATTGCCAGGTGTAAGACAGTTTTAAGACAAAGGGAAATTGCCCGAAACGATTACTAAATCCGTACTGGTATAGAAAGCCAAATCTTATTTAAGGAGGTCTAAGGGTGGCAGATAATCGTACAAACAGGAAAGTAAGGATGGGAACGGTCAGCAGCGATAAAATGGAAAAAGCTATAACCGTTAGCGTAGAAACCGTTAAACAGCATCCTCTCTATAAAAAGACGATCAGAACCAGCAAAAAATATATGGCTCATGACGAAAATAATGAAGCCAAAACCGGTGATGTGGTTAAAATCATGGAGACCCGTCCCTTGAGTAAAAACAAGAGATGGCGGCTGGTTGAAATCGTTCGCAAAGCCGAGACTTTAGAATAAGTCGTTGCAATTTGAAGGGAGGTTAAATCCGTGATCCAACAGGAGACAATGCTTCAGGTCGGAGATAACACCGGGGCCAAAAAAGTATTGTGTATAAAGATACCGGGTGGTTCGAGCAGACGGTATGCTACTGTAGGTGATGTTATTATCGCCAGTGTAAAAGAAGCAGCTCCCGGCGGAGTTGTTAAAAAAGGTGAGATAGTCAAGGCAGTGGTGGTCAGGACTAAAAAGGAAATCAGGCGACCTGATGGTTCCTATATAGTCTTTTCGGAAAACGCGGCAGTAATAATAGATGACAATAATAACCCTCGGGGTACCCGTATTTTTGGACCTGTAGCCAGAGAACTCAGAGAAAAGAACTTTATGAAAATAATATCGCTGGCTCCAGAAGTCCTGTAGTCGATGGAGGTGTAAGTAATGCGAATCAAGAAGGGCGATATAGTCCTGGTAACTACCGGTAAGGACGCTGGCAAAAAAGGTAAAGTACTTAGAGTTTTACCTGAAGCAAATAAAATTGTAGTTGAAGGTATTAACCGGGTTAAGAAACACCAAAAACCTAATCGGGCTATACCTCAGGGAGGTATATTAAGGATAGAAACGCCGATGAACGCCTCCAATGTTATGCTACTCTGCAATAAGTGCGATAAGCCCACTCGCGCAGGGAGCAAGATACTGGATAACCAAGAAAAAGTCAGGGTATGCAAGAACTGTGGAGAAATAATAGACTAATCTCCAGGAAAGGAGGCTAACTGGTTAATGGCCAGGTTGTATGAAACGTATAAAAGCGAAATAGTAGCTAAACTAATGGAAAAATTTCAATATAAAAATGTCATGCAGGTTCCCCGGGTAGAGCGGGTGGTAATTAACATAGGTGTTGGTGAAGCCATTCAAAATCCCAAGGCTCTGGATGGAGCAGTTAATGACCTCACCCTTATATCCGGACAGAAACCGGTAGTTACCAGAGCAAAAAAATCTATTGCCGGTTTTAAACTAAGAGAAGGTATGGCAATTGGCTGTAAGGTCACTTTAAGGGGAGAAAGAATGTATAACTTCCTGGACAAGTTGATTAACCTGTGTTTGCCAAGGGTACGTGACTTCAGGGGTGTTTCCCCCCAGGCTTTTGATGGCCGCGGAAACTATTCTCTGGGCATAAAGGAACAGACTATTTTTCCCGAGATAGAGTACGATAAAATCGATAAAATCAGAGGCTTGGAAGTAGTTATCGTAACTACTGCCAAAACTGACGAAGAAGCTCGAGAACTTTTAAGACACATGGGAATGCCGTTTAGATAGGGGGTAAGAAGGATGGCCAAGAAGGCAATGATTGTTAAGCAAAAGCGTGAACCCAAATATGGTGTGAGAAGCTACAATCGCTGTAAGATATGTGGACGCCCCAGAGCCTATATGCGCAAATTTGGCATGTGCAGAATATGTTTTCGGGAACTAGCCCACAAAGGAGAACTACCCGGTGTTACTAAATCAAGCTGGTAGGTCTATTAAAAGGAGGTATAAAATATGGTCATGACTGATCCCGTAGCCGATTTCTTAACCAGGGTAAGAAACGGTAATATGGTCATGCATGAAACCGTTGAAGTACCCGGTTCCAAGCTCAAACTAGGAATAGCAGGAATCATGAAAGAAGAAGGGTACATCAAGGATTACGAATATATAGAAGATGGTAAACAGGGAATTATCAGGATATACCTCAAATACGGTCCTAACCGGGAGAAGGTTATTACCGGGCTTAAAAGGATAAGCAAACCAGGGCTAAGAGTGTATGTCAAAAAAGATGAGATTCCCAAGGTTCTAGGTGGTTTAGGTACAGCAGTGGTATCCACCTCGCAGGGCCTGATGACCGATAAAAAAGCCCGTAAAAACGGTTTAGGTGGCGAAGTAATATGCTATATATGGTAGCTCAAGGAGGAGTAGACAGTGTCAAGAATCGGTAAAAAACCTATCAGTCTACCCGTAGGCGTCAAGGTAACCGTAGACGGTAATACAGTCACTGTTCAGGGTCCCAAGGGTACTCTGGAACAGATATTGCCGGAAGGAATAACTATTAGCCAGGAAGATAATCAGGTTCTGGTTGAAAGAGCCAATGATAATAAGCAACAGCGTGCATTTCATGGGCTTACCCGGGCTTTGATTGCTAATATGGTTGAAGGAGTCACCAATGGGTTTGAGAAAAAACTGGAACTGGTAGGAGTAGGTTACAGAGCCCAGATGCAGGGTAAAAAACTGGTCATAAGCATCGGGTTTTCGCACCCGGTAGAAATAGATGCTTCCGAGGGAATAGAGTTTGAAGTTCCTGCCCCAACCAGGATTACTATAAAGGGTATTGATAAGCAACTGGTTGGAAATACCGCAGCCCACATCCGCGCCATAAGGAAACCTGAACCCTATAAAGGTAAGGGTATCAAGTACGAAAATGAGTATATCAGGCGCAAAGCTGGCAAGGCCGGTGCTAAATAAAGCAGGAAGGGAGTGACCAGACTTGATTAAGAAAACTAGCAGAAATCTGTTAAGACAGGGAAAGCATGCCCGGGTGCGCAGGAAAATGACCGGTACTGCTGAGGCTCCCAGGCTTTGCATATACAAAAGCCTTAACCATATATATGCCCAGATAATAGATGATGAACAGGGGAGAACCCTGGTAACAGCCTCGACTCTGGATAAAGACCTGCAGGATCTGGTTTCTAAAACTAATATAGAAGCAGCCAGAGCGGTTGGCGGTAGTATTGCCGCCAGGGCTAAAGATAAGGGTATTAGCACGGTGGTCTTTGACCGGAGTGGATACAAATATCATGGACGTGTTGCGGCTCTGGCAGATGCCGCCAGAGAGAATGGACTTGAATTCTAACATCAATCTCTACATGAGTTAGGAGGGACACGATGATTGAAAAGGAACAGGGCGGCCCGGAACTAATTGAAAAGGTAGTTAACGTACGAAGGGTGGCCAAGGTTGTAAAAGGCGGACGCAGGTTTAGCTTTAGTGCGCTGGTGGTAGTTGGCGATGGCGAGGGTAAGGTAGGTACCGGCAAGGGCAAGGCTACCGAAGTACCGGAAGCTATTCGTAAAGCCATAGAGAATGCAAAAAAGAACATGATTGACGTACCACTGATTGACGAAAGAACTATTCCCCATATGATTATCGGCAGGTTTGGCGCCGGTAGAGTACTCTTGAAACCGGCATCCGCTGGTACTGGCGTTATCGCCGGAGGGCCAGTCAGAGCAGTTTTAGAGGCTGCCGGGATAAAAGATATACTTACCAAGTCACTTGGTTCCGCCAATGCCAATAATATGGTCCATGCTACTATGGAAGGGCTAAGAAACCTAAAAAGTGCAGAAGATGTGGCCAGAAAACGGGGCAAAAGCATAGAAGAGATTACGGGCTAGGAGGTTTAGGACTTGGCTAAACAGTTGAAGATAACATGGGTTAAGAGTTTTATAGGCTGTCCCAAAACCCAGCGAGCTACTATCAGGAGCCTGGGATTTAAGAAATTACAGCAGAGTATAATCAAAGATGATAGCCCGGAAATATGGGGTCAGATCAATAAAGTTAATCACCTGCTAAAAGTTGAAGAATTAGATTAGTGAGAGGGAGGTCCTAAAGTGAAACTCGAGGAATTAAAATCTCCCCCGGGCGCAAACAAACGGGTCAAGAGAGTAGGACGAGGTACTGGTTCTGGTCATGGGAAGACTTCAACCCGGGGACATAAAGGCCAGAAGGCTCGCTCCGGTGGAGGAGTCAGGCCAGGTTTTGAAGGTGGTCAGATGCCATTACAGAGGCGTCTACCTAAACGGGGATTTACTAATATATTTAAAAAAGAATATGCTATTGTCAATATTAGGGATCTAAATAGCTTTGAAGATGGTAGTGAGATAAACCCTGAGGTACTGCTAAATGCCGGGTTAATTAATTCCACTAAGGACGGAGTTAAAATCCTGGGTGATGGGGAACTGGAGAAAAAATTGACGGTTCGGGCCCACAAAATAAGCAGGCAGGCAGAAGAAAAAATTACTGCCAGGGGTGGTAGAGTTGAGGTGATTTAATGCTGGGATCCTTTTCACAGGCCTTTAAGGTCGGCGACCTGAGGAAAAAGCTACTATTCACCCTGTTCATGCTACTAGTATTTCGTATAGGTGCTCATGTCCCGGTGCCGGGGATAAATCCGGAGGCACTGGAGCAGCTTCTTAAAGGACAGTTATTCGGGTTTTTTGATATCATTTCCGGGGGAGCTTTTAAGCGTTTTAGTATATTCGCCATGAGCATAACCCCGTATATTAATGCCTCGATTATTATGCAGCTATTAACCGTAGTCGTACCTCGACTGGAAGAACTGCAAAAAGAAGGCGAGGAAGGGCGCAAGATTATTGCCCAGTACACCCGTTATTTTACTGTAGTATTAGCTTTTATCCAGGCTATGGGAATGTCTGCTGCTTTGAGTAAGAGCGGTGCTATAGTAAGTCCTGGCATCGGTTCTTATTTGATAATTGCTATTTCGCTAACTGCAGGAACTGCCCTTTTAATGTGGATTGGTGAAATGATAACCGAAAAAGGAATTGGAAATGGCATTTCCCTAATAATCTTTGCCGGTATTGTATCCCGCTTACCCAGTCAGATCTCTGGGGTAGGGCAGGAATTATCTGGTGGAATTATTGGCGCCATTAATATATTCCTGTTTATAGCAATAGCCCTGGCTATTATCGTAGCTATTATTGCGGTCAATGAAGGGCAAAGAAGACTACCGGTACAATATGCCAAGAGAGTAGTGGGACGCAAGCTCTATGGAGGTCAAAGTACATTCTTGCCCCTCAAGGTTAATGCTGCCGGCGTTATACCTATAATATTTGCCATGGCCCTGATGATGTTTCCAGCCACCATTGGGTCCTGGATGAGTCCTAATTCAGGTTTTAACCAGTTTTTAAATAATTACTTTAATTTTGGCAGTGTACTTTATAACCTGTTCTATGCCATATTAATAGTGTTTTTCACTTATTTTTATGTGGCTATTATATTTAATCCTATGGATGTAGCTGATAACATTAAAAAATACGGTGGATTTGTTCCTGGAATCAGGCCGGGTCGACCTACAGCAGAGTATATAGACCGAGTATTATCGCGGTTAACCCTGTGCGGGGGAGTATTTTTGGCCTTGATTGCAGTATTACCTAACTTCGTTATAGGCCTTACCGGGGTAACCAGTATCTGGTTTGGAGGTACTTCACTTTTAATCGTAGTTGGAGTTGCTTTAGATACCATGAAACAGATTGAATCGCACCTGCTCTTACGCAGTTACGAAGGGTTTGTAAAATAGGAGATGATCTTAGTGAACATAGTACTTATGGGACCTCCTGGTGCAGGTAAAGGGACTCAGGCTGAGTTTATCAAAAAAGAGTACCCCATTCCCCACATATCAACTGGTGATATGTTTCGGGATGCAGTTAGTCGCGAAACCGAACTGGGCAAGGAAGCCAAAAAGTACATGGACGCCGGCAAACTGGTGCCCGATGAAGTAACCATTGGCATAGTAGAAGAGAGACTGGGTGAAGCCGACTGCAAAACTGGTTTTTTGCTGGATGGCTTTCCCCGGACTACAGTTCAGGCTGAAGCCCTGGATAAGGTTCTAAATAGTAGCGACAGGAAAATTAATGTTGCTATTAATATAGCCGTTCCCAACGATATTCTTATAAAACGCTTGTCGGGAAGGGTTAGTTGTAAAGAATGTAAAGTTGTGTATAATCTGCAGTCTAATCCCCCTGCCACAGAGGGAATCTGCGATAATTGCGGGGGAGAACTGATACAGCGCAGTGATGATCAGGGCGAAACGGTGGCGAAAAGGTTGGAGGTTTATCAGAAACAAACTAACCCCCTGTTGGCTTATTATGCCCGGCAGAACGTTTTGCAGGAGATAGACGGCAATCGTGACAGCAAGCTGGTTTTTGCCGATATTAAAAACTGCCTGGAGAGTCTTAAATGATAATTTTAAAAACCCCGCAAGAAATTACCCAAATGCGGGTAGCAGGTCAGGCCGTAGCCGAGATATTGGAGCTACTAAGGACGGCTATAAGCCCGGGAATTAGCACCCTTGCTTTAAATAATATCGCGGAAGAGGAATGTAAAAAGCGTAGAGCTATACCAGTTTTCAAAAACTACCCTCACCCCCGCACAGGAGGAAAATCCTTTCCGGCAGCTATCTGTGCCTCTATTAATGAAGAGGTGGTGCATGGTATACCGGGAGAAAGGGTTCTTCAGGAAGGGGATATTATCAGTATTGATTTCGGTCTCATCTTGAATGGGTATGCTGGTGATGCGGCTATAACCGTACCCGTAGGAGAAGTCAGGCCACAAGCTCTACGATTAATTAAGTATACCGAAAAGGCCTTGTTTAAAGGTATTCACGAAGCCAGAATGGGTAATCGGTTAGGTCAGGTATCCCATGCTATTCAAAAATATGCCGAAGAACATGGATTTTCAGTAGTTCGCGAGTTCGTTGGTCATGGAATTGGTCGCAAGATGCATGAAGACCCGCCGGTTCCTAATTATGGCAGAGCTAATCAAGGCCCCGAGTTAAAAGAAGGAATGACCATAGCTATCGAACCTATGCTCAATATAGGAGCACGTAATGTATTTACCAAAGCCGATGATTGGACGGTAGTTACCCGGGATGGCAGTTTATCAGCTCATTTTGAACATACCATAGCCATCACCGACTGTGGTCCTGAGATTCTCACATTGAGATAATGGGGGTGACTTAGGATTTTAGAAACAATGCTAGGTAAAGTTGTATATTCTAAAAATGGTCGTGATAAAGGAACCATGTTCGTGGTTGTCGGGGTTGTAAATGAACGTTTAGTGCTTTTAGCTGATGGTGATCTAAGGAAAATAGAGAATCCTAAAATTAAGAATATAAAACACGTTCAACTAACCAGGATGAAGGCGGATGATGTTCTGCCCTACCTGAGTCGAGGAGAAAGGCCCGATAACCATATAATCAGGAAAAACCTGAAGAAATTGCAGGAGGCCACAGAAACAGATGGGAAGGAGGTCTGGTAAATGGCTAGGGATGATGTAATCGAGGTTGAGGGAAAGGTATTGGAACCATTACCGAACGCCATGTTCAAGGTAGAATTGGAAAATGGCCATAAAGTCCTCGCCCATATTTCTGGCAAAATGCGTATGAATTTTATCAGGATATTACCCGGAGACCGTGTTATGGTGGAATTATCACCCTATGACCTGAACCGCGGCAGGATAACATACCGTTTTAAATAATTTTGAATTATGAATTTTGAATTCTTAATTAAAGAGGAAATGCTTCACATTTCTTCTATATACAATTAACTTAAACCCTACTTAATTAGATGCAGATTTATTATGAGCAAGTTAATTCGTAAAAGATAGAATAAAAGGAAATACGTAGTATTTCTACAATAATTCAAAATTAGAAATTAAGAATTTAAAATTAACCAGTGTTTAAGGAGGTAAATACGGTGAAAGTAAAACCATCAGTAAAACCTATGTGTGAAAAGTGTAAAGTAATCAAACGCAGGGGAAAAGTAATGGTAATTTGCGAAAATCCCAAACATAAACAGGTACAAGGCTAAGAAAGCGGGAGGTGAAATAATTTGGCAAGAATAGCGGGAGTAGACTTACCGCGGGATAAAAGGGTAGAAATATCGCTCACCTATATTTTTGGTATAGGCCGGCCTTCTGCCCGGAAAATACTGGCAGAAGCAGGTATAAATCTGGATACCCGAGTGAAAGATTTAACAGAGGATGAAGTATCCAAATTAAGGGAAATAATTGAAAAGAAGTTTCAGGTTGAGGGCGACCTTCGCCGTCAGGTTAGTTTGGATATTAAGAGACTGATGGACCTGGGTTGTTATAAAGGTATTCGGCATCGCCGCGGGTTACCGGTTAGAGGTCAAAAAACCAAGACTAATGCCCGTACCCGTAAAGGGCCGAAACGTACCGTTAGCGGCAAGAAGAAATAGCCGGAAGGGGGATAAATGAGTGGCACGCAGAACAACAACTACCAGGGTTAAAAAACGTGAAAAAAAGAATATTGAACAAGGTATTGCCCATATTAAGTCAACTTTTAATAACACCATGATTTCTATTACCGATAAGCACGGCAATGCTATATCCTGGGCCAGTGCTGGTACAGTGGGATTCAAAGGCTCACGTAAGAGCACCCCGTTTGCCGCCCAGCAGGCAGCAGAAAATGCCGCCCGGGCAGCTATGGAGCATGGATTAAAAGAAGTGGAATGTTATGTAAAAGGTCCCGGTGCTGGACGCGAAGCAGCGATTAGGTCCCTGCAGGCTACCGGTTTGGAAGTAAGCGCTATTAAGGATGTTACTCCCATTCCGCATAATGGTTGCCGGCCACCGAAAAGAAGAAGGGTTTAAGGAGGTAATAGTACAAAGTGGGAAGATATACAGATGCAGTTTGCCGCCAATGCCGCCGGGAAGGAGAAAAGCTTTTTCTTAAGGGGGATAGGTGTTATTCGGAAAAGTGTGCGGTGGAGAGAAAAAACTATGCACCAGGTGCACATGGGCAGGGACGCAGGCAGAAAGTTAGTGAATATGGCCTGCAATTAAGGGAAAAACAGAAAACCAGGAGAACCTATGGTATACTGGAAAAACAGTTTCATAATTATTTTGTAAAGGCAGACCGCCAGCAAGGCATTACCGGTAGTAACCTGCTAATCTTGCTGGAACGGCGCCTGGATAATGTAGTCTACCGGCTGGGTTTTGCATCTTCCCGCAAAGAAGCCCGGCAGTTAGTAAACCATGGTCATTTCACCATTAACGGTAAGAAGGCTACCATACCTTCTATGCTGGTAAGGGTTGAGGATGTTATACAGGTGAAGGATTCCAGTAAGGAAATGGTTAAATTCCAGGAACTTAAGGAACAGGCAGCCTATAAGACGCCCCCCGAGTGGTTAAGTGTAGATGCTGAAAACTTTACCGGCCGCGTATTGGCCTATCCTATACGAGAACAGATAGATACGCCGGTAAACGAGCAACTAATTGTAGAGCTCTACTCTAGATAAAACACCTCTACTTTAGTAAGGAGGGATTAATTAGTGCTAGAGATGGAAAAACCGCGTATCGAGTGTGTCGAGAAAGACAGCGATACCAATTATGGAAAATTTGTCATTGAGCCTCTGGAGAGAGGATATGGTACTACCTTGGGCAATTCTTTGCGTCGGGTACTACTATCGTCTCTACCGGGATCAGCAGTAACCTCAGTCAAAATAGACGGTGTACTGCACGAGTTTTCTACTATACCCAATATACTTGAAGATACTACTGAGATAATTCTTAATATTAAAAAACTTATCCTTAAATATGAAGGCAATGAACGTAAGATAATTCGCCTGGAGCAACAGGGCAAAAAGAATATAACTGCGGCAGATATAACTCGGGATGCTGAGGTGGAAATATTAAATCCCGATTTGCACATTGCCACTATGGATGAAGGTGCTCGCCTGGAAATGGAAATGGCGGTGGAGAGAGGTCGCGGGTATGTCAGTGCTGACCAGCAAGCCTATAAAACTGAGGAAATTGTGGGCTTAATACCCGTTGACTCAATTTTTACACCGGTAAACCGGGTGAATTATACGGTTGATAATGCTCGGGTAGGGAAAAGAACCGACTACGATAAACTTACCCTGGAGGTATGGACCAATGGTAGTATTAGTCCGGAAGAAGCGATCAGCCTGTCAGCCCAAATAATAATCGAATACCTGAAACTGTTCACTGAGATTGATGATACTTATGCTGAAGTAGAAATATTGGTGGAAAAAGAGGAAGAGAAGAAGGATAAGGTACTGGAAATTTCCATAGAAGAACTGGAGTTATCAGTTCGTGCGTCCAATGGCTTGAAGAGGGCAAATATTAATACCGTAGGTGATTTAATCGAGAAAACACGGGAAGAAATGAGTAAAATCAGAAATCTCGGTCAGAAATCACTGGAAGAGATTGAAAACAAGCTCAAGGAATTGGACCTTACGTTTAAGAAACCAGAAGATTAGAAAGGAGGATCCCAGGTGGCTTATCGTAAATTAGGCCTGAGAAGTGATCACCGCAGATCAGTACTGAGGAATTCAGTAACTTCACTGCTGGATAAAGAAAAAATTGTTACTACCGAGACCAGAGCTAAAGAAATTAAGCGCTTGGCTGATAGAATGATCACCCTGGGTAAGAGAGGGGATTTGCATGCCCGCAGGCAGGCCATGTCCTACCTTACTAGCGAAGCGGTGGTATATAAATTATTTAATGACCTGGCTCCCCGCTATGAAGAACGTCAGGGTGGCTATACCCGCATTATCAAAATGGGCAATCGCCGAGGGGATGGCGCACCCATGGCCGTATTAGAGTTGGTGGAATAGGATTAAATGATCCGGCTCAGTGATGTTAGCTATACTTATCCACAGAGCAAACAACCTGCAGTGCAGAAAATAAGCCTGACCATCAGGAAAAATGAATTTATTGCTATCATGGGAAGAAACGGGTCCGGTAAATCAACTTTGGCCCGTTTACTTAATGGCCTTCTTCTGCCCGATATGGGAGAAGTGACCGTGGACGGATTAAGCAGCCTGAAGCCCGAAAATTTGGTAGAGATAAGAAAACGGGTAGGGTTGCTTTTCCCCGATCCTGATAGTCAACTACTTGCCAATCTGGTAGAGGAAGAGATAGCTTTTGGGCCGGAAAATCTGGGCCTTAATCCCATCCAAATAAGAAAAAGAGTAGATACCGCTCTTAAAATGGTATCAATGGAGGATTATGCGAAATATCCTCCTTATCTTTTGTCTGGGGGTCAAAAACAAAAGCTTTGTCTTGCCAGTCTCTTGGCTATGCAACCGGCTTATCTGGTTTTAGATGAACCCTTCTCCATGTTGGACCCCCGGGGTAGAAAAGAATTACTGGCTTTGTTACAGGCAATGCGGCGGAAGCTAAATGTTACTCTGATTCTGATTACCCATAATTTAGAGGATGCTATTCAGGCAGACCAAATTATCATAATGGATCAGGGAGAAGTAATAAGTATAGTCCACCCCCGGGAGATTATAAAAATGGGTACTAAGATTGCCTCCCTGGGAATAGAACCTCTGGAATTAAGCAGTTTTATGGAGCAATTTGCGCGCAAAACGGGTATAAGTATAAACCATGATATTACTGAAATTGAAAGCCTGGTGGAAGCTATATGCCATTTATCCTAGAGAATGTTGCCTTTACTTACCAAAAGGGTATGGTGTTTGCCCAGGAGGCTATAAGGGGTTTAAATCTTACTATTAATGATGGAGAGATTTTGGGGGTTATGGGAGCTACAGGCTCTGGCAAGTCCACCTTCCTGCAGCTTCTTATTGCCCTTTTAAAGCCCCAGCAGGGCCAAGTATTACATAACGGGCGCAACTTGGCCCAACTAAAGCGAAAAGAATTAGTGGGATTGCGGCAGGAAGTGGGGCTGGTTTTTCAGTATCCGGAACAACAGATATTTGCCGACCAGGTTTATGATGAGATTGCTTTTGGCCCACGTAATATGAATCTTAACAGCGTAGACATAGACCATAGGGTTAGAGAGGCTATGCACCAGACCGGCCTTGATTTTGAAAGGTATCATGAGCGTCGTACCACTGATTTAAGCAGTGGAGAGAAACGCAGGGTAGCCATAGCCAGCATTTTGGCCCTTAAAACCCGCCATCTGCTGTTAGACGAACCTACTGCCGGTCTTGACATGGAAGGGCGTAAATTCACGTTAGGGTACCTAAAGCATTTAAACCAGAGGAATAATATTACGATTGTTATGGTTACTCACCATTTAAGCCACCTTTTACCTATATGCCAGCGCCTGGTAGTTCTGGATGAGGGACGGGTTGTTTTAGACACGCCCACCGCAAAGCTCCTGGAATGTTATGAGAGCTTAAGGGAATTGGGTATAGAATTGCCCGTTCACCTGGAAGTAGCCCACCGTTTGCAGCAGCGGGGCTTTCATTTCAGTAGCGATGACCTCAGTATCGCAGGTGTGGCCAGGCAAATAGCGCAGCAATTGCAAAAATAGATTTATTAGACACTGATTTCATACCCATAGGGCACACAGATACTCCCTATGGTCGCCATTAAGGTAGCTGAGTTCTTATGATTAAAACTGATTTTTTATAAAAACATTTAACCCTATCTATTATTTTCATACGTGGTTGCGGCCTTTAGCCATGGACGGTTAATTAGATACTAAGTAATCCTAACAAGTTTCCGTTCTTCCGTTCGTGAGGGCATTACCCTAACTCCTCACCCCTAACAAAATTTGGGAGTGTAAACTAATGTTTAAAAATATCAGCCTGGGACAATATATACCGGTTGATTCTTTCCTGCACCAGTT
>CAZUFR010000004.1:28339-31027 GCA_964619655.1 uncultured Syntrophomonas sp.
TTAAAAATATCAGCCTGGGACAATATATACCGGTTGATTCTTTCCTGCACCAGTTGGATCCGCGTAGCAAAATTCTGGCTACTTTGTTTTTTATTCTGGCTATATTTGCCGCCTCGTTTCCACTGGAACTAACCTTGTTATACCTCATAGCGTTAATGCTACTTTTTCTTAGCCGCCTGCATATTATTGAATTTTGGCCTACTTTTAAACCCTTTATTATTATCATCCTAATAACTGTCATTATTCAGTTGCTGTTTATCCCTGGTCGGAATCTGTTGCAGTTTTATTTCATAAGCATTAGTTATGAAGGTTTCAAGGTAGCAGTTTCGTTCACCTTAAGGTTTGTCCTCCTGCTCTTTATTGTCCGATTATTGACTGCTACTACTACACCAGTGGCGATGATGGATGGACTGGAGCAAATGCTAAAACCCCTGCATAAGCTCGGGTTGGCCGTACATGAGTTAGTTATGATTATGACCATCAGCCTGCGGTTTATCCCTTTGTTTATTGAAGAAGCCCAGCGGATAAGGAATGCCCAACTCTGCCGCGGGGCAGATTTCCAGGTGGGAAACCCGTCTCATCGTCTGCAGATTCTTTTCGCCTGGCTACTACCCCTCTTACGTGTTTCCATGCAACGAGCCCAAGATTTAAGCCAGGCCATGGAAGCCCGGGCTTACCAAGGGGGAGAAGGTAGGACCCGCCTGCATGTTCTACAATTAGGAATTAACGATTACCTCTATGTTCTATCCATGATAGCAGTTTTTATAGTAATACAAGTTTAAGGCAGCAAAAGGAGTTTGCATCTAATATATGTTTAGGATGTAAGCAAAAACAAACAGCACATGGGTGAAGCCTGTAATAAAGGTTTTACTATGGGTTTAATCTATAATGTTTTGGCAGCAGCAGGAATGAACCTGTCTTTTAGAGAAAGAATATGCAGGAAAATAAAACATAATATGGTTATGATACATTTATTTAGATGGAGGTTTTCCAAATGAGTGGATCAATAAATCCCAAGGGATACCTTAACATGATACATAGTGGTAACTACGGAAGGACGGTTTCTCTGGGCAAGGAAGTGGAGAAGCAGGCCAGGAACCGGCCTGGGCATGCAGCATTTTTGTGGCAGGAACAGGTTATTAGTTATGAGGATTTTAATCGCCAGGCTAATCGTTATGCTAGTTTTTTTCATAGCCAGGGTTATAAAAAGGGTGATGTAGTAGCCTTGTTGATGGATAATTGCCCGGAGTACCTGATGGTGGTTACCGGATTGGCTAAAATAGGGGTTATTACCGCATTAATTAATACCGGAGTACGGGGCGAAGTATTAGCTCAAGGTATTAATCTGGTGGAAGCCCGCTCTATGATTATAGGAAATAATTTTATCGAGCTTTACCAGACCATAGCTGAACGTTTACGTTTCCGCTCGCCGGGGATAGTTTATGTTGACGGGCCCCAACCGGCTATGGAATTACCGTCCTCCCTACAAAGTTTGCCCCTTTGGCTGGGGGACTGCAGTGAGGAGAACCCATCCATAAGTACCGAAATACAGGGTGAAGACATTTTAGTTTATTTATTTACTTCGGGGAGTTATGGAGCACGTAAAGCGGTACCAGTAAGCCATCAGAGGTTTTGGATGGTGGGTCAGCAACTGAAAAACTTTGGTTATTTAAATGAGGATAGTATTCAATACATGTGCCTGCCCCTGTACTATAATAGTGGTTTTACGGTCTGCTTTTCCGGGATGATAATAACTGGCAGTACTATGGTGGTAAAATCGGAATTTTCAGCTACTCGGTTTTGGTCGGATATTCGTCGCTACCAGGCCAATTATTTTATAGGGGTTGGGGAAATGTTCCGTTATCTTTACACTCAGGAAGGGCGAGGGGATGATGCTGATAATCCCCTGGAAATAGTAATATGCAACGGCATGTGGGGGGACCTGGTTGAACCATTTAAGCAGCGCTTTGACATCAAGCATATGATAGAGATTTACGGTACTACGGAAAATATAGGGAGCTTTTTTAATTATGAAGAAACTCCGGGTATGTGTGGTAATCTGAGCATATTAAACCAGCGCCAGGGAGAAGTGGTGCGTTTTAATTTTGACAGCAGTGAATTATTACGTGATGAGAATAACCACCTGATTAAGTGCAATCCGGGTATGGTAGGGGTACTGCTTTGCGAAATCAACGAGATTAATGCTTTCTATGGGTATGTAAATGACCTGGAGGCTACCGAGGCTAAAATTATCCGCAATGCCTTTAGGGAAGGTGATGCCTACCTTAATACTTATGATCTCATGGAATTATATGAAAATGATTATATATCATTTGTTGACCGCCTGGGAGATACTTATCGCTGGAAGGCTAAAACGGTGTCAGCAGAACAGGTAGCCGATGTAATCATGAAGTTTTTTGGGCCGATTGAAGATGCCAGTGTTTACGGGGTGAAAATTCCGGGACATGAAGGGCGCTGTGGTATGGCGGCACTGAAATTTATGGAAGGCGAAACTATGGATTGGAAGCGTTTTCTAAGCTATCTCAACCGCCGTATGCCCGAACACGCCCGGCCGATATTTATTCGCATTTGTAAGCATTTAAATGTTATTGATAACCTGGAAGAGGTTAAGCAACAAGTGCAGCAGGAAGGTTTCGATATAACCAGGGTAAAAGACCCAATATTTTA